>NZ_CP121110.1:3575000-3877500 GCF_029625315.1 Flavobacterium ginsengisoli | reverse complement strand
CACTCGGTTTTAAAAGTGGTTTTTCCGTTTAACGGATTTGTTGCAACATCGAAATTGTTTCCGTTTTTGTTCACTTTTATTTCTTGTACTGCATCTCCTTCTGGTAAAAATACTTTGGCTGTTGCCGAAGTCGTTTTGTCGCTTGCGTAAACTTTCAACGTTAATTTGCTCCAATCCATATCTTTTGTAGACTGCGCTAAACCAATGTGTGGAATTGCTGTTCCATCTTTTACTAAAACTACGATTGGCACTTCGCCAGCTTTGATTTTATGCCAGCCAGATTGATATACTTTTTTAGTTTGATAATCAATCCAAGTTCCTTCTGGAAGGTAAACGTCTCTTTCTTCAACCTCTTCAAAAAGCGGTGCAACCAACATACTTGATCCGAATAAATATTCGTTATCAACTAACCAAGCTCCTGGATCGTTTGGATATTCTACAAAAAGAGCGCGCATCATTGGCAATCCTTTTTGAGAACTTTCTTTTGCTTGAGCGTAGATATATGGCATTAATTCGTAACGCATATTATCTGCTTTTCTAAATCCTTCTAAGAATTCTTTGCTATACAACCAAGGTTCGCGAGGCGGTTCTCCGTGGCTTCTTACGTGTGACGTGAACATTCCAAATGGTGTCCATCTTCTGTAAATATTCTCTGGTGATTTAGTTGCAAAACCTCCAACATCATGACTCCAGAAACTAAATCCGCTAAGACCTAAAGAAAGTCCGCCGCGTAATTCTGCCGACATTGCTCCGTTTGTAGTTTCAGAATCTCCTCCCCAATGTAAAGGGTAACGCTGTGATCCTGCCCAAGTACTTCTTGCCCAAATTAAAGTATAGCCTTTTTCTTTTTGAGTGATTTCCGCCACTGCTTTGTTGTATCTCAATGGATATAAATTGTGCTCATAGAAACCAGTTCTTCCAGAATGGTAAATTCCGTCTGGCGGAGCGGCTTCTCCAAAATCTACTTTGAAAACTGCAACACCTTCATCAAATAACTTTTTCAATTTTCCTTGGTACCAAGAAATCGTTTCTGGATTTGAGAAATCTAAAACCGCATCTTCATAAGGAAGATTTCCTTTTCTGTCTCTTACGGCTAAATTTTTATCCATAATTTCAGGAAACAAAGTATTCTTTGGCGTGAAATAAGGCAACTGCCAAAGACAAACTTGGAAACCGTCTTTCTTTAAATCAGACATCATTTTTGTGGCATCTGGGAAACGAGATTTTGCAAACTCATAATTGTTTCTCCAATCTACATCAAACCAACCTGTATCAAAGTGAATTACGTCTGTTGGGATTTTGTATTTACGTAAATCTCTTGCTACGTCACGTCCTTCTTTTTCTGAGAAATAGGTAATACGGCTCATCCAGAAACCGAATGACCAAAGTGGTGGCATCGCTGCTTTTCCAGTCAAATTCGTGTACTGATCTAAAATATCTTTTGGTTCTCCGATAAAGAAAAACAAATCGGCTTCGTCATCTCCAATATACATTTCGTTGGCACTTGAAAAGTATTTTCCGAAGTCCACTGTAATTGGTGTAGAATGGTGCATGAAAACTCCGTAACCACGGCTGCTCATGTAAAACGGAATCGGTTTGTACATTGTTTCATTTTGGATTCCGTTTGCGTCATCCGTCCATAAAACTACTTTTGAACCGCGTTTGTTGAATTGTGTAAATGATTCACCACAACCAAATATTTTTTCGTCTGGTTCTAAACTGAAAGCTGCTCCCATACTTCTTGAATAATCGCTGTTTCTACGAACGTAAGAAAACGGAAGTGTTGGAGTATACGTGTTTTTAAAATCAGTATCGTGAAGTGTGCTTGTCAGTAATTTTCCTTTTTCATCGTAGATTTTTACATGCCAAGGTTTTGTCAAAATTTCAACTCTTCCGTGTTTGCTTGTATAACTGTGACCGCCTTCAATTTTAGCATATTTCCATAATTCTGGGTGATTTGGCGCAACGCCGTCAACCAACATTAGAGATTCTTTTTGAGGATGAAATTGCGGTCCAGAAGTCGTTTTGATACGAACCGTTCTATCTGAAACAAACTGAATTTCGAATGGCAAAACAGGAGATTCTGCATATTCTGTTGTTGGAAATTCGTTTGCTTTTTCAACATCTGGTTTCATCATCATGTTGTTGAAAGCCTGACGAGTTTTATAATTGTATCTCAGATATTTAATCGTTCCTTTTCCTGTTGCAGGATCAAAAGAAGCTAGTTCGTCTGCAAAATAAAAAGTGTTCAGATAGTTCTGAAAATCTTTACTGATATCTATTGGAGCATTTAATACATCTGCGTTTTGGATTTGGGCATTAGCATTTGGAACTGCCAAAAATCCAAACGTAAGAGCAGAAAACAATGCGGTTAATTTTGAGTTTTTCATTGGTTACTTTTTATTTTTTTTGCCACAGATTAAAAGGATTCGAAAGGATTTTTTCTTTTCTCTTTTCTCTCGCAGATTTAGCAGATCATTCAGATTTAAATCTTTTTAATCCTTTTAATCTGTGGCTATATTTAAAATTTCAAAAATTATTCTGTTGTGATTACAATTGTGGATTGTTTTAATCCGTTTGCTTTTGCTGTTAATTCCAATCTTCCCGATTTATCTCCAGATTGTACAATAACCAAACATTTTCCAGCCAAAGCGGTATGTTTAGTTCCTTTGTACGATTCATGGCTTACAGGATCTCCGCTGCAAACGCCTATAATTTTTCCATTTCCTTTTAAAGAGAAATTAATTTCGTTATTCGCATTTGGTGCAATCGTTCCTTTATCATCTAAAATATCAACTGTAATAAATGACAAATCGTTTTTATCTGCTTTTATAGTGTTTCTATCTGCAGTTAATTTTAATTGGGATGGATTTCCAGCTGTTTTGATTTCTTTTTCTAAAACTACCTTTCCATCTTTACGAGAAATGGCTTTTAGAGTTCCTGCTTCAAAAGGAATTCTCCACATTATGTGCAGATCGTCTCCTTTTTTGCTTCTTTTTCCAACTGATTTTCCGTTTACGAAAAGTTCAACCTCATCGGCTTTATTGTAGTATGCCCAAACATCAACAGTTTGTCCTGCTTTCCAATTCCAATGTGGGAAAATGTGCAGAACGGTTTTATCTGTCCATTCACTTTGGTACATATAATAAACGTCTTTCGGGAAACCGGCTAAATCTACAATTCCGAAATATGAACTTACCGATGGCCATTCGTATGGCGTTGGTTCTCCGATATAATCGAAACCTGTCCAAACGTACATTCCTGCCAAGAAATCGTGTTTTTTAATGACTTTCCAAGTTGCTTCGTGTGTAGAACCCCACGGAGTTTGAACTTGATCGTAAGCTGAAACCGTATTTCCAGGATTTCCACCTTCAAATTTTTTATCCCAACTAACTGGCCATTTTTTTATAGTATCTGAAACCGCATCATAATATCCTCTTGTCTGCAAACCTGAAGTGGTTTCAGTTGCAATAAAAGGCGTATTTGGAAAATTCTTTAAATGATACTCAAATGTCTGATGTGCATAATTGTATCCTATCAAATCTAAAACTCCAGATCCAGCAAGCGGATTAATCGAAACATTTTTTTTCTCAAATTGCAAAGTTACATCATCAATATTCATATTTACTGGCGGATTCATTCCTGCAGTAATTGGTCTTGTTTTATCGTATTGACGCGTAATTGCGACTAATTCTTTTGCAATTTCAATACCTGTTTCATTCCATTGTTCTGGAATTTCGTTTCCAATACTCCACATAAAAATACTAGCATGATTTCGGTCGCGCAACAATTGATCGATTAAGTCTTGTTTGTGCCATTTGTCCCAATCATTTGCATAATCGTATTTTGTTTTGTTTTGTTTCCACATATCAAAAGCTTCATCCATAACGATGAATCCCATTTTGTCGCAAAGCTGTAAAAGTTCTGGAGCAGGCGGATTATGTGAAGTTCTGATTCCGTTTACACCCATTTCTTTCAGAATTTCTAACTGACGTTCAATAGCACGCGTATTGATTGCAGAACCTAACGGACCTAAATCGTGGTGCATACAAACTCCTTTTATTTTGACTTGTTTTCCATTCAAAATAAAACCTTTGTTCAAATCGAATTTAAAATCTCTGATTCCGAAAGTGGTTTTGTATTGATCGATGATTTTATCGTCAAGCGAAATTTCGGTAACTGCTGTGTACAATTCTGGTTTTTCATCTGACCATAATGCAGGGTTTTCAACTTCGGCTGATTGCTTTACAATTTGATTTCCATTTGCACTGATTGTTATATCTTGAGTAACCGATGTTACTTTGGTATCTTCTTTAAAAATAGTTGTCGTTACTTTTGCCTTTTTATCTTCTTTATACTGATTTTTAATCGTTGTTTCAATATTTACTAAAGCTTTTTCAGCTGTAACTTTTGGAGTTGTAATGTAAGTTCCCCATTGTCCAACGTGCAGTTTATCTGTTGTTTCGATCCAGACATTTCTAAAAATTCCCGAACCAGAATACCAGCGTGAATTTGGTTGTTTTGAATTGTCAACCTTAACAATGATTTCGTTGTTTTTGTCTCCGTAATTTAAGTATGGAGTAATTTCATATTGAAAACCAATATATCCGTTTGGACGTTTTCCTAAATAATGTCCGTTTACCCAAACTTCGCTATTTCTGTAAACGCCGTCAAAAGTGATTGAAGTTATTTTTGTGCTGTCTTCTGCGAGCAACTTTAAATGTTTTTGTATACCAGCCTAAACCTCCGCTGAGCGATCCGCCTCCATATCCGGCAGGACTTTTTTCATCAAACTTTCCTTCGATACTCCAATCATGAGGAACGTCTAAAGTTCTCCATTTTGTTGAAGTTCCAATTGTATCTTTATCAACAATACTGTCATTAAGATGAAAGCTCCAATCTTCATTAAAAGAAACTTTTCGGTTACCAAATTTTTCGTCTACAGATTTTTTGCATGCTGTAAGTAATAGCAAGCTTGCAAAGAGTAATCCTATTTTTTTATGTGCAGTGGGCTTAAACATAATGTTTTTAAAATTTAATAACCTGAAAGCAGTTTTTAGGTCGCTTCCAAGTTATTAGTTAACCAAAATTTATTTCATTTAAGGGAGTATATAATGGAATACAAACCACTCGTCTTTTCCTGCATCATAAGAAGTTCCAAACCAAATACCTTTTGTAAGATAGTCATTATTGTAAGCTTTTACGACTTTAATAACATTGGTTGTTGGGTTCATCCAACTTCCTGAGTTTTGAATTAAGGTATTAGAACCCAAGTTAATTTCATTTTCAGCTTCATTTATTGTAAACAATCCAGTAGTTACTACACCATCTTGACTTCTTGTGTAGTTTAGTTTTCCTCCAAATTGATCAAAACGAATCCATGAATTACCTGCAGCTGCTGCCCAATCGTCATTCCATCCCCAGTTGTATGAACTTGAAGCTCCTGTTGTCCAACCTTTTCCTTTTCCTAACCAGTCAACTGGATTTCCGTTTCCGTCTAAAGCCCAAACTCTTCCTGTACCAGTACCTCCAGTAAGCATTTTTAATAATTCGCCTGGAGCAAAAGTTGGATTAAAACCTTCGTCATAAGTTGGTCCAGTTACTGGCGGTACGTAATTGTCTGCATATTCTTTTGAAACAAAATTCCAGATATACCACCATGGCCCTTCGCTGTTGGTTCTCATAATGGCAATTCTCAACTGGTTTTCAGTAAGTTTTAAGATTTTGATATTATTATTCCAGTTGCTTGCGTTTGCAATATAATTATCTGGTCTTAAAATTGTTGCTCCAGTTGTTGTTAAAGTATGCGTATTAATATCTAAGAAATAAGTACCGCTTTCTTTTAGAGTTCCGTCTGCTTCATTCACTTTCATAAACGGTCCTCCCTCTAGACTGAAGGTCATGGTTCTTCCCCAATGCATGTCTGCATCTGTACTTGAATTTGCATTACCTTCTGGCTCCCAGTTTGGTGTAAAATTATTCCATTCTACTGTTGTGCTAGGATCTGCATAAGACATTGCTCCAAGAGCCATACCGTATTTACCATTATCAGCAATCCATACTTTTTGTTTTCCTACTCCTCCAGACAGAGCTGTCCAAAGTTCATCGTTAACATAATTTAAATTATCTTCTGTTACTGTTACCGTTACTGGATCAAGTTCTACAATACCACCACCTGTAATAGCTGAAATTTTAATGGTATAATTTCCTTTAAAAGCATATTGTACTGTTTGTACTGCTTTATCCGATTTTCCTGTTACATAATCCCAGTTTAGTACAACTCCTGGTGTTGTGTTTTTTAAGATTACAGTATTTCCTCCTGGATCTTTTGCTAAATCCTGAGTAATTTCAAAATGTATATCCGATTTATCAATCGGGCCGTCTAAAGAGTAACTATCCGGCGAACAAGATGATACTAGCATTGCCAGCATCAATAATGAGGTGATGAATGATTTAATATTTTTCATTTTCATATGTTTTTAGTTAGAATTACCAGCCAGCATTTTGTTTTAACACTCCGTTCGACAATGTAATTTGTGTATTCGGAATTTGCTGTAATCCTTGTGTTGCTAGGATTTTTGCTTGCAGAAATAGTTTTAGTAACTGGACTTCCTCCGCTAAGAAGTTGAGTCGTTTCGGCAATTGTTGTAGAAGCTTTTCCAACTCCTTGACGCAATAAATCCCAATATCTAACTCCTTCTAGAGCAAACTCTAAATATCTTTCTTTCATAATATTATCACTATTCACAGCCAAAGAAGTAAAGTTTGTTTTGTAAGCTCTTCTTCTAACTTCATCAAAATAAGCTTGTGCATTACCGCTTCCTAATTCAGCGACCATTAATAATACATCAGCATATCTTAACACAACATAATCTTGAAACTGGCTGATATCCCAAAACTGACTTCCCATAGTTAACGGAAGGTCTTTTCCATCTTTATCTACCATTGGAGAATATTTTTTGTTGTAGTAACCAGTGTATTCTCTTTGGTTATTTAATTTATCAAATGGTATTTTTTCTTCTGTGATTCCAATTACAGTTGCTGTACGTCTTGTATCATTAGCCGCGTAAGCATTATACAATTTAGAATTTACAGTCACACCCCAGCCGCGTCCGTATGGATAAGAAGAAAACTCTCTCATTCCGAACATTACTAGCCAGTGGTTACCGTCAGTATTTCCGTTATAATCACTTGTGTAAGTATATTTTATAGAAAACACAAATTCTTTATTGTCTTCACCAGCATATTTATCAACTGAAGCTGCAGGCCAAAGTGTAGAAAAATCATCAACCAAAGCATGTCCGCTTCCTGCTATAACATCTTCTAAGTGTTGTAATGCCTGTGCTTTTGTAACTACACCAACCAAATCAGATTTTCCGTAGTATCCTGTGTAATACAAGTAAACACGTCCAAGTAGCGATTTTGCCGCCCATTTAGTAACACGTCCGCTAGTTGTTGCATTGTAAGCTACTGAAGGTAAATTGTTTGCGACAAAAACTAAATCTTCTGCAATTACTTTATAGACATCATCTGGATTTGCTTGTGGAATGTTGTCTGTTGAAGGCTCTGTCAAAAGAGGAATATTACCCCATAAACGTACCATTTCAAAATACAAATAAGCTCTAATAAATCTTGTTTCAGACTCATAAGTTTTTCTCAAAGTCGTATCGCCTTCCCAGTCAATTTGATCCATTTTCTGTAAAAGAACATTACAACGGTAAAGTGCTTTGTAGTAACCAATCCAGTTACCATTTAACATATCAACATCTGATGGAGAACGTGTAATATCGAATTCATCAATAGCGAGCATAATTGTATCCGTCTGAATTTCCAGTTCCTCCAAAACAATCATCAGACATAATTTCACTCACTACAGGAACTCCCATTCCCGAAGCTCCAGTCGCTACTTGCATTCCGTCATAACATCCTACCAATGCAGTATAAGCATCGTCTTTATTTTTGTAAAAATTTGTATCTGTTTGCTGTGTCAAAGGTTCTGTTTCTAGACTGCAAGAACCTAGAGAAAGTAAACTAAAACAGAAAATATATAAATATGTATTTTTCATTTTTTTATTTATTAAAGTTTAACATTTAATCCCATCATGAATGTTCTTGGTCTTGGGTAGTAACCTACGTCAACACCTGATGAAAACTTTTGGTCAGTATTTGATGAACCGAATCCAATTTCAGGATCCATTCCATCATATTTTGTAAAGGTATATAGGTTTAGAACAGAGAAATAAAGTCTAAACTGACTTGCGAAAAAAGGTTTCGATTGTTTCATTTTTGCTAAATCAAATCCTAATGTAACGGTATTAATTCTTAAGAAGTCACCATCTTGAACATATAAATCTGAAAATTGCGTAAAGTTTCTATTGTCTTCTGTTACTCTTGGCATTGTATTAGAAGAACCTTCACCATGCCAACGTCCTAAAATTGCTGATGTGTAATTTCCGTAAGCTCCAGCTTGATTTCTGTATGATTGTACAATTTGGTTTCCAGCTACTCCATTCGCGTTAAGCGAGAAGTCGAAAGCTTTATAACTTGCTGACAAAGAGAATCCGTAAGTAAAATCTGGATTCGGGTTTCCGATACTTGTTTTATCAGAAGCATCAATTTTGTCATCTCCGTTTGTATTTACATAAATAATATCTCCAGGTGCTGCATTTGGCTGTAATACTACACCGTTTGCTGATTTATAATTATCAATCTGAGCTTGATTTTGGAAAACCCCGCCTGTTTTGTATCCCCAGAAATATCCTAACGGATGTCCGTTTTCTGCTCTATAGAATTCTCCAGCATTGTCATAAAGTTCGTTGCTCAAACCGTGAATGATTCCATCAGAAGTAGGTATTTGTCCAACTGTGTTTTTATTGTAAGCACCGTTTGCACTAATGCTGTAATTAAAATCTCCAATTTTGTTTTGGTAATTTAAGCTCAACTCTACCCCTTTGTTTACTACATCTCCTCCGTTGATAAACGGCGGATTTGCACCAGCAGTAGCTAAGATTGGAGCTAGAATTAACCAATCTTTGTTTGTCTTTTTGTACACATCGAAGTTTACACTTAATGCATTGTCTAAAAATCTTGCGTCAAAACCAAGGTCAATCTGCTCTGAAGTTTCCCATTTTAAACTAGGATTCGCTAAATTTTCAAGATAAGCACCTGGAGTAAGAACTCCTTCTTCATTACCAAAAGTATAATTAGTAGTGTTTGATTTTACTAATGCTAAGTATTGGAAAGGACGAATACTTTGGTTACCAACTTGTCCCCAGCTTCCTCTAAATTTAAGGAAATTGAATACTTTAGAATCTTTCAAAAATTCTTCGTTTGATGCAATCCAACCTGCAGAAACAGATGGAAAATAACCCCATTGATTTCCTGGTGCAAATTTTGAAGAACCATCAGCTCTAAGCGTTGCACTTAACAAGTAAGTTTCTCTGTAGTTATAATTTAATCTTCCGAAGTATGACATTAATTTGTTCTCGTACTTACTTCCTTTCATACTCATTTTAGCACCATCTTTATTGGTAGTGTTATCTAACCAAGCATGTTCTAAATCGTTAAAAACTGAATCTGCGTTAGTCTGCTTCAATAGAAGTTACATTATAAGTGATGTAAGAAGAACCTGCTAATGCTTCAAAATGATGATTTTCTCCTGCATTAAATTTATAAGTCAATAAGTTATCCCAGTTAATGCTTCTGCTCTTGTTCATGTTTTGATTCACTCTGTCAAAAGCATTGTTTGCATAAATAGATAAACTGTAAATTGGAGAATAAGAGTGTCCTTCATTTACATTATAGTCAAGACCTAAAGTAGTTTTGAAAGTTAAATTCTTAATTGGCTCAATCTGCAAGTAAACATTTCCTAACAATTTTTGGCTGTCACTTTCATTCTGATTGTTATAAACCATCATCGCATATGGGTTTGATACTCCTGTCAACCAAGGCTCTGTACTTTTTGTTGTATCAAAATAATTTCCGTTTGCATCATACATTGGTAATAATGGAGTCGCTTGAAAAGCACTTCTCAAAGAGTTATTATATTGATTTCCAACTCCAATTCCGTTTTTATCCACATGAGCAAAACTTATATTTTCACCCAATGTCACTACATCTTTGTATAATTTATGTTCTGAGTTGAATCTGAAATTGTATCGTTGATAATTTGATAAATCTTTTCCTCCAACAACACCTTCTTGGCCTAAATAAGATAAAGAGGTAGAATAAACAGAAGTTTCTGAACCTCCAGAAGCACCAAATGCAAAGTTTTTAGTCGCTGCATTTTCAGTCAGCATCTTCTCCATCCAATTGGTTCCAGATCCTAAAGCTGCAATTTGATCGTTTGTAAAATATGGATTTTTACCTGAGTTTACAGCCGCTTCATTTAATATTGTCGCATATTCTTTTGCATCTAGTAAATCTACTTTTCTTGCTACAGACTGCACACCATAATATTGGTCAAAAGTAATTTGGCCCGGAGCACCACGTTTTCCTTTTTTAGTAGTTACTAAAACAACTCCATTAGACGCTTGAGATCCGTAGATAGCAGCCGAAGCCGCATCTTTTAAAACCGAAATCGATTCGATATCTGCATTATTTAAATATGAAATATCTCCAGTCAAAACGCCATCAACTACATACAAAGGATTACTTCCTGCAGTAGAACCAACACCTCTAATTACAACATTTAAGCTTTCGCCTGGCTGTCCTGATGTAGAAGTAATTTGAAGTCCCGCAGCTTGTCCTTGAAGTGCCTGAAGCGCATTTGTAGTATTGGTTTTTACAAGACTCTCGCCACTTACCTGCGAAACAGCATTGGTTACCATTGCTTTTTTCTGAGAACCATATCCGATTACTACAATTTCTTTAAGTTCTGCCGTTTCTGGATTCAAAACTACATTAACCGTTTTTTGAGCTCCAACAGTAATATTCTGTGTTTTGAAACCCACAAAAGAGATTGCTAAAACATCTCCTGTTTTAGCCTCAATTTTATATTTTCCATCAAAATCGCTAATAGTACTCGATTTTGTTCCCTGTACTTGTACAGTTGCTCCGGAATTCCAAATCCGTCTTCGGAAGAGGTAATTGTCCCACTTACAGTTTTGGATTCTTGAGCAAATCCAAACTGCATCATAAATACGCTAAGCAAGCACCGCCATAAAATATGGAAGCTTTGTTGTTTTAATACAATTTTTGCTTTTCATAATAAGAATTGATTAAGTTTAAGTTATAGTTAGTGTTTTTTTACCTTAGGAGAAATCCGGAAAAACTTCCCAAGCAGGTCGTGCCAAAAATGAGGGCCTGAATCTCATTTCTAACATTTAATACTTGCAGACTATAAACAACTTCAAAATCGATTCTTTGGGCAAAATTTGATGATGGTAATCGCATCAAAAAGCTATTTAAATCAATTTTTATAAAAAACATTTGTGGTAAGTTTAAGTTAAGTGTAAGTTTGTTCTTTTTTTGCTTATGGTCAGTTTGAATTTATCTTATGGTAAATTTGACTACAAGTGTAAAACAAATTTTCTATATTAACAAAATATTAAGGTTATTTTTTTCAATTCTGATTAATCCTAATTCATTTTTATTAATGTTGTAAAATCCAAACAAGAATTGAAATAAAAAATATAGAAAAGCCAACGTTTTATAAAATTGACAATCAGCTGTTTAAGAAATAATTTAAAAAGAGAACTTTTTTAGCACATTTTTAAACACCTGATTATCAAAATTTTATTTCGTTAAAAAAAATATAAGTCTTTCAAAAAGGTTAGTAATGATTTTATTTATTTAATTTGTCAAAATTTATCTCACATATGGTTGAAAATGTAGAAGACAAAACTGCTCTAAAAAATGAAAACAGTGCGATGAATGCCATCACGATTGACTGTGTTATTTTTGGATTTGATAAAGGCAGCCTTGAAGTGCTTTTGGTGCAGCATGCTGAAGGAATCAGTAAAGGAAAATGGGGACTTCCGGGTGGATGGATTTATAAAAAAGAAAGTACCGACAACGCCGCTCATCGTTTGCTGAATGAGCTTACGGGTCTTGATAATATTTATCTGGAACAGTTGAAAGCATTTGGAGATCCAGATCGTTTTCCGCTACGACGCGTTATCACAATTGGATATTATGCGCTAGTAAAAAGAGAAGATTATAACATTAAAGCAGGTTTTACGGCTTCGGACGCAAAATGGTATAAAATCAATGAAATTCCAGATTTGATTTACGATCACAATGAAATTTTAGATTATAGCATAAAACATCTTAGAAGTAGAGTTCGCCAAACACCTATTGGTTTTAACTTATTGCCAGAAAAATTTACTCTATTACAATTAATGCATTTGTATGGAGAAATTTTAGGAATTGAAATGGATAAACCAAACTTTAGAAGAAAAATTCTTCATATGAAACTTCTGGTTGCATTAGACGAAAAACAACAAGATGTATCGCACAGAGTCGCACAATTGTATAAGTTTGATCCAGAAATTTATAAAAAACTAACTGAAAAAGGATTCAATTTTGAATTCTAATTTTCAATACAAATTAATAATACGATAATAATAAATTGACTGAAATAACCACTAATCAACATAAACCAGCCGTAGACGGAATCACAATTGACTGCGTTTTCTTTGGTTTTAACAAAGAGAGTCTAGAAGTTCTCTTGGTTCAGCACGCTCAAGGCGAAAGTATCGGTAAATGGGGGTTACTTGGCGGATGGCTTCAAGCTGATGAAAGTGCCGATGATGCCGCACAACGTATTTTACAGGAACTTACTGGACTTGAAGATATTTATCTAGAACAGCTAAAAGCCTTTACAAATCCGAAGCGTGTTTTAGAAAGACGTGTTGTCACTATTGGCTATTATACATTGGTTAATCGTGAAGATTATAATATTAAAGCCAGTTTACGAGTTATTGAAGCAAAATGGTATAAAATAAATGAGATTCCTGATTTGATTTTTGATCATAACGAAATCCTGAATGTCAGTTTAATGCAATTGCGTAATCGGGTGCGTCAAGCTCCAATCGGATTTAATCTTCTGCCAGAAAAATTTACTTTATTACAATTAATGCATTTATACGAGGAAATTCTCGGAATTGAATTGGATAAGTCCAATTTTAGAAGAAAAATTCTTCATATGAAACTGCTGACAGAATTGGATGAAAAACAAAAAGACGTTTCGCATAGAGCCGCAAAACTCTACAAATTTGATGACGAAATGTATAAAAAACTAACTCAAAAAGGATTCAATTTTGAGTATTAACAAAACAGCCTAAAGAAAATCTTTAGGCTGTTTCTTATTTTTTACGGAATGCAGACGATTATTACATTACAATAACCTCCGACAATGCCGGGAAACTTAGAAGGATCTTCTGTTCCAGAATTAGCGGCAACTCCTTGGCCACTTGGACAGATTGATGTTGGCACACCATTTCTTGGTCCGCATACTGTTCCCAATGTTCCTCCTGTAATACTTTTCATTTGTTCTCTGGTAAGCTTTTCATACTTTTGAGTAAGCTTTGTGATTTCTTTTTCCATAATTCTTGGGGTTTAATTAGTAAATAAACATTTCATTAGTATTCTTGAATTTGAATTGTCCTGTACACTGACATTTCAAAAAAAATATATGAAACCAAAAGGAGATCAATCTTATGGTTAAAATGACTACAAGTTTAATCAAATTAATCCAAAGTGACAATTATTCGTACAAAAAATACATTTTCATCACCAAAATGTTTATTTCACCATTATTTACTAAATTTTAATTCCGTCAATCTTAATCAAATAAAATATTCTTCAAGTTTTAACCTCAAAAAACAATAGGAAAGCAAAAAGTTTAAAAGCTGAAAAACAGGTTTTTGACTTCTGTATTCAAAATCGAGCAACTAAATTCCAGAATCCAAAACTTTGCGCTATCTTTGCGCCTTAACAACACGTTATAAAGCAATTGTTTTATCGTGTTTTATTCCCAAAAAAAACACTAAAACTCGATTAGAGAACTGATATATACAAATGAAGAAGATACGTAATTTTTGCATTATTGCACACATTGACCATGGTAAAAGTACATTAGCAGACCGATTACTAAGTGCTACACAAACCGTTACAGCTCGTGAAGAAAAAGCGCAATTGCTTGACAACATGGACTTGGAGCGCGAGCGTGGAATTACCATTAAGAGTCATGCCATTCAGATGGAATACAAATACAAAGGCGAAGAATATATCTTAAACTTAATTGATACTCCTGGACACGTTGACTTTTCGTACGAAGTTTCAAGATCGATTGCTGCCTGCGAAGGTGCGCTTTTGATTGTAGATGCTTGCGCAAAGTATCCAGGCACAAACAATTTCAAACTTATATTTAGCTCTTGAAAACGACTTGGAAATTATTCCAGTTTTAAACAAAGTCGATTTGCCAAGTGCTAATCCAGAAGAAGTTAGTGATGATATTATCGATTTACTTGGTTGTAAATTAGAAGATATTATTCACGCGTCAGGAAAAACTGGTTTTGGTGTTGAGAACATTCTTGTTGCCATTATCGAAAAAATTCCTGCTCCAAAAGGTAATCCAGAAGAACCATTGCAAGCTTTGATTTTTGACTCGGTTTACAATCCATTCCGTGGAATCGAGGTAATCTTTAGAGTTGTAAACGGTGAAATCAAAAAAGGCCAGAAAATTAAATTCATGGCTACTGACAACGAATATTTTGCTGACGAAATTGGAACTTTAAAATTAAATCAGGTTCCTAAAAATGTAGTTTCGGCAGGAGATGTTGGTTACTTGATTTCTGGAATTAAAGAAGCTCGTGAAGTAAAAGTGGGTGATACAATTACAGATGCAAAAGTTCCAACAACTAATATGGTTGCTGGTTTTGAGGATGTAAAACCAATGGTATTCGCAGGTATTTATCCTGTTGACACAGAAGATTATGAAGATTTACGTTCTTCAATGGAAAAATTACAGTTGAATGATGCTTCACTAGTATTTACACCTGAAAGTTCTGCAGCATTAGGATTTGGTTTCCGTTGCGGATTCTTAGGAATGCTTCACATGGAAATTATTCAAGAACGTTTAGAGCGCGAGTTCGACATGACTGTAATTACAACAGTTCCTAACGTTTCGTATTTGGCTTACACGAAGAAACATCCAGAAACGGCAATCGTTGTAAACAATCCTTCAGATTTACCAGAGCCTTCAAAATTGGATAGAGTTGAAGAGCCATTTATTAAAGCTACTATCATTACAAAATCTGACTTTGTTGGAAACGTAATGAGTTTATGTATTGAAAAACGTGGTTTAATTACCAACCAAACCTACTTAACAACTGAACGTGTTGAATTGAACTTTGACATGCCTTTGGCAGAAATTGTATTCGATTTTTATGATCGTTTAAAAACAGTTTCTAAAGGTTATGCTTCTTTTGATTATTCTCCTATCGGAATGAGAACTTCGAAATTAGTTAAATTGGACGTTCTTTTGAATGCTCAGACAGTTGATGCTCTTTCAGCATTGATCCACGAAGATAACGCTTACAATATCGGTAAAAAAATGACTGAGAAATTACGTGAATTAATCCCAAGACAGCAATTTGATATTCCGATTCAGGCGGCAATTGGAGCTAAAATTATCGCTCGTGAAACGATTAAAGCACTTCGTAAAGACGTTACCGCAAAATGTTACGGTGGAGATATTTCGCGTAAGCGTAAACTTCTTGAAAAACAGAAAAAAGGTAAAAAACGTATGCGCCAGGTAGGAAACGTTGAGATTCCGCAAGAAGCATTTATGGCTGTTTTGAAATTGAATGACTAAGTTTTTCTTTTTAGAGAATAGAAGAAAGAAACAAGAATATAGATTAAACCCGATAACGAAAGTTGTCGGGTTTTTTATTTGAATATAATCCATTTCTTATCTTTTAAAATTTGTAAGCCAAAACTTATAATTTATGAAATTATTAACTTAATCGCTTGTTTTTTAACGCTTTCAGATAAATTTAAAGTTAATTTTAAGATAAAATTGTATTTTTAATCTTACAACTTTAAAAAATAAAAGATTATGAAAACCAAATTTTCTGTTATTCTAGCGTTATTTACATTTTACTTTGCAAGTGCTCAGCAAGATCAAGTTGATTCAGAAATGAATTCTGCAAAAGGAATTACTTTTCAACATGGAGATATGTTTATAGAAGGTTCTATCCAGATCACTACTGGTGGAGATAAAGACTATTATGCTTTTAATCCCAAATTTGGATATTTTCTTAATGATAAATTTGCCGTTGGAGGACAATTGAGCTATTCCAGCAATAAAGTTGAAGCAACCGATGAAAAAACTAATATTTTTGGAATCGGTGGTTTCGCAAGATATTATGTATTGGAACTCGATAAAAAACGATTCAAAGCTTACGGAGAAGTAGGTTTAGGATACGGTAGAAATAAATACGAAAGCCCAATTACTGGTACAGACAACAGCAATAGTCTAACAGCCAATATCAATGTTGGGTTAAATTACTTCTTAACTAAAAACATTGCAGTTACTTTTACTCTTGCTAATTTATTATCATACAACAGTGTTTCTCCAGAAAACGGCCCATCTTCAGATACTTTTCAATTAAACATCAACTTATTTGAAAACATCTTCGATCAACCAAAATTCGGATTATTGTTTAGATTTTAATTCGTTTATAATATAACTCAAACCCCTCAATAATTCAGTTTATTGAGGGGTTTTTCTTAAGACATGAGTGTCCCGCATATTCCTAGACCAATAATGAGATAAAGCGCTCCGATAATAAAACAAACCTTTGCTCCATTGGGATGATTTTTCTTAATTGCTAAGCCAATGATTGTCATTAAAATTGGCGGTCCCACCATAATCGCTATAAAAAATGCGACCAAACCTCCTAAATTACCTACTTCTAGTGCTGTCATATACTTTATGCATTAGTTCTTAATTCTTCTAGTCTTTTTACTTTATCATCTCTGTAAAACAAATTCATGGTTTCAAAAGGAATTATTTTATTGTCCTTATTGACAATATGCACACATGATTTTTTTATTGCTCTTACATCAAAATTATATGCATCGATAAACTGCATGATAATAATTCTAAAGAGATTGTCGTAACCTAATTCTGGTGCATCAATATTAGGAAGGCAACATAAAATCGATTTCAAGTTTTCTTGCGCTACTTCTACAGAATTTCCCGTGCTAAACAGATCTATCATTTTGCCGCGGAGCACTTCATCTTGTTCGTAAATAATCGTGTTTTTACTATTGTCTAATAAATCGTTCGGATTAATATATCGTGTTAGTGGAAAAACTTCTTCTCCTAGTTTCAAAGCATAACCCATAACTAAAGCATCGGGATTACAAGGAACTGGAAGTAAATCATCTGAATTAAAAACATTGGTTTGCTCCAGAATTTTTCTTCTTACTTCTGTTAATGTCATTCGATCGGTTTCTAAATTGAAATTCTCCAATCGGCCCGCAATTTGAGTTGGCTGAAATGTAACGCCACGAACGCATTTTTGCTTTAGGGCAAACTCAATAATTTTACCTATTTCATGATCGTTTAATCCTTTTTGAAGCGTAACCACCAAAGTTGTAGACAGATTAACTTCGTTTAGATTTTCTAAAGCTTGTTTTCGTATTTCGCTTAAATCAGCTCCACGCAACTCTTGCAATACACTATCTTCAAAAGAATCAAACTGAAGATAGATCTCAAAATCTGGAGCATAGCTTTTTAGTCTCTGAACGAATTCTTTCTCTTTTGCAATTTTAATTCCGTTTGTGTTTAACATTAAATGCTTTATCGGAATTGATTTTGCATAATCTAAAATTTCAAAAAACTCAGGATGTATGGTTGGTTCTCCTCCACTAATCTGCACCACGTCTGGCTCTTTTTCATTTTTAACAACCGTATCAAGCATAGCTTTTACTTCTTCGAGAGTTCTGTGTCTACCATAATTAGGTGATGAACCTGCATAACAAGTTGGGCAAGTTAGATTACAACGATCTGTAACCTCAACAACTGTAAGACAAGAATGCTGTTCGTGATCTGGACATAAACCACAATCGTACGGACAACCATAATGCGTTTTTGTATTAAAAGTATACGGCATTTCAGATGGTTTATTATAATTTCGGATATTCTTGTAATATTGAATATCGTCGGCAATTAAAACCTTTGAGTTTCCATGCTCTGGGCATCTTTTAAGCATATAGACGTTTTCGTCTTCAAAAACAATTTTAGCATCAATTCTTTTTAAGCATTCTGGACAAAGGCTTAATGTAAAATCATAATAAGTATATTTTCTAACTGGCATTTTTTACAAATAAATTTAAAATTGTTTTGTTATAATAGAGCAGACAAATTAAACATAAGATCTGAATGGAACTAATTCCGAAAATTAGGAAATAATTGGGTTTCAGAAATTCTACGAAAAAGCGAAACGCAAAATAGGCAATCATAAAATACTGAAATAACAATCCGTTTTTTAAATTTTTGGTTTTCAATTTCTTCAAAAGAAAAAACAGAACAATCAGAAAAATTAATTCGTATAAAGCAATTGGATGCCTCATAATATTGTCGCCAAGATTCATCCCCGTAAAAAAAGTCGTTTCTTTTCCGTACGTAAACTCATTGGTTCCAGATAAAAAACAGCCAACTCTGCCTATAAAAATTCCTAGAATAATCGGAAAGGTAAATAAATCTCCTGATGATTCTTTTTCTCCAATAATCTTCTTAGCAAGTTCGACACCTAATAATCCTCCAAACAATCCTCCCATAATTGTTTTGGCATTAAAGAGTTCTAAAATAGATTTGACATCAGAATGAAAAATAGGATTTTCTAAAAAACCCATAATTCTAGACCCCAAAAAAGCTCCAATTGCCGCACCCAAAATAATCGAAAACCTGTTTGTGGAAACAATAGTATCATTCGTTCTTTTTCTCAAAAAAACATAATATCGGTATCCTAAAAAAAATGCCAAATATTCTAGAACTAAATGGATATTAATTTCATAACCAAAAATAACTGGCTCAAAAGGAAGCTTCATTCGATACTTTAAAATTTAATACTATAATTCTGTAAAGATGCGAAAAAATGTTTAAATTCATTTGACTTATAAAGTAAAAGCTGTTTCAATTTGGAACAGCTTTTTTATTTATATAAAGATTAAACCTTTGTAACTTTGAACCTCTAACCTTTGAAACTAAAACAGAAAAAATGCTTGACGAAACCCCAAAACGATTTGACCGAATTGTTGCCATTCTTATTCAATTGCAGTCTAAAAAGATTGTAAAAGCACAAGAATTGGCCGATCGTTTTGAGTGCAGTTTAAGAACTATTTATAGAGACATTAGAACTTTGGAAGCATCTGGAGTTCCTATTTATAGTGAAGCTGGAGTTGGTTATGCTTTAATGGACGGATATAGACTTCCGCCAGTTATGTTCACGCGCGAAGAAGTGAGCAGTTTTATTGCGGCCGAAAAGTTAATGCAAAAGTTTACTGATCCTACATTGGGAACACATTATGCGTCGGCGATGTACAAACTGAAATCGGTTTTAAGAAGCAATGATAAAGATTATCTTTCAAACATCGAATCAAGAATTGTAATGCAGGAAGCAGAACCAATGTTTAATGATAATTCGCCTAATACTTTGGCTGTGCTTTTTGAGGGAATTGCGGAGAAAAAACAAATTCTTTTAACTTATAAAACCTTTGAAAAAGAAGAAACCACACAACGAAATTTAGAACCTGTTGGCGTTTTTCATGATAATAACAATTGGTATTTTCTGGGTTATTGCCATCTTAGAAAAGATTACCGCCAGTTTAGAACCGATAGAATTCAGGAAATAAAAAAAACAGATCTTGATTATACAATAGAACACGATTCTCTGGAAACTTATTTAACAAAATCTGATAAGATTCCAACCACAAAAGTTCGAATTCTGGTTCAGAAAAAAATCGCGCGATACTTAGCAACCGAAAGGAAATATCACGGCTTTATTTCTCAAAAAGAAATTGGAGACGAAATCGAAATGACCTTTATGTCTCACAGTCTGCAAGATGGTTTTCCGAGATGGTTTTTAATGTTTGGAGATTATGCCAAAATTTTGGAACCAGAATCTTTAAAAACAAGAGTTTTAGAATTATTAGAAATCAATCGACAAAGGCTCCTATAAAAAAACTCCCAAAGAAATTCATTTCATCTTTGGGAGTTTTTTATTTATTGATTTGCCTTTACAACATTATAAAAATTATAATCGGTGTTTGAGGCATCTGTAATTCCAACATTTCGTCCTATTGTTACAATCTGGCCTCGATGATACGTTCCATGATTGATAACTTGGATTAAATATTCGGAAATGGGCAGTTCACATTCAAACCACGGATTTACGATTTTAACTTCTTTCATTAAATCTTCTTCAGATAATGAGTTAATAAGATGTTTCAATTTTGTAGACGAATTTAATAATCCGGCAAATATTTCCTCTTTTGACAAATCGCTTTCTGCTTTCTTTTCTGTTAATGAAGATTCGGAAATGACAGAAAACCAATATTCCTCAGTAGACCAGATATGATCAAGCGTTTTCATAATTGTAGAAAAACTCGACGGCACTTCTGCATAAAGCAATTCAGCCGATTTCGGCGAAAGCCAATTTACAAATTGTTGATTTACCCATAAATTATAATCTGCATAATTGGACATTATCTTCTTTAAACTCATAGCCTTAGTTTTAGATTTCTGATATTAAGTTACTAAAAAAACATCAATTATCTTTCCCAGAAAAATGGTGGTTCGATATTTAAAGCTCTTAAATAAACATAAGCTTGTCCGCGGTGATGCACTTCATTATCAATAAAATATAAGATATTCTGAATTACAGGAAATTCATATTGTCCAAAAAGGTTAAAGGTCTCGCTAAAATCTTCAACTGATAATTGTTCCCAATATTTATTGATTTCTTCTGTTGCTTGATCCCATTTTTCAAGATATTGTGCTTTGAAAATTAGTTTTTCAGTTCCTTCTGAGAATGGTGCAGTTTCTTTCGTTACAATTCCTTTTAAACCTGGAACTGCAATAGCCAAAAGCTCATCTACTAATTTTGCAAAAGGTCTCATTCCGCCAATCGAAAATTCGAAGAAATCTTTTTCTGGAAAAATCTCAATTAAACGACGTGTAAGTGCTCTGTGTCCTTGCCAGTGTTTTAATAAATCTTCTGAAGTAATAACTTGTGCTTCTAATGTTTTCATGGTTTTAAAGTTTAAATATTTTTAATACTTCAAAAGTAAAATGGGCTGGTGACAACAGTTTGTCAGCAGTAAAAAAATAATTTTAAAATATTTTTTCCTGCTGTAGAAACGCAGCTTCCGCTAGGTGAAAAAAGATTATGAAAAAAGGCTTTAGTCAAAACGTTAAAGTTCGGCTAAAGCCTTTTTATATTTGCATTAAGCTGACCTCCAGCTAAAGCAGGAGGCAATTATTTTTTTAGACAACAATATAAATCTCCTAGAAAAAAACTTAGAACCTTAGTATCTCAGAATCTTAGCATCTTTAAAAAAATCCTTTGTACCTTTGCACCTTAATAACTTTGGAACTTAACAGAAATGATTGAAGATAAAAATCAGCAGAGAACTAGTATAGCTCAATTGGGCGAATTTGGTTTAATTGACCATTTAACCAAAAACTTTGATGTTACTCAGGAATCGACTTTAAAAAGTATTGGCGATGATGCTGCCGTTCTTGATTTTAAAGATAAGAAAGTAGTAGTTTCAACCGATTTATTAATTGAAGGCGTTCATTTTGATTTGGCTTACATGCCTTTGAAACATTTAGGTTATAAAGCGGTCGTAGTAAATGTTTCTGATATTTGTGCAATGAATGCGAAACCGACACAAATTACGGTTTCGGTTGCTGTTTCAAATCGTTTTCCTCTTGAAGCTTTAGAAGAATTATTTGCAGGAATTACACACGCTGCAAAAGAATACAAAGTTGATGTTATTGGCGGTGACACAACCTCATCTCAAAAAGGATTAATTATCAGTATTACCGCAATTGGAGAAGCTGACGAAAATGAATTGGTTTACAGA
Source organism: Flavobacterium ginsengisoli (assembly GCF_029625315.1). Taxonomy (NCBI): domain Bacteria; kingdom Pseudomonadati; phylum Bacteroidota; class Flavobacteriia; order Flavobacteriales; family Flavobacteriaceae; genus Flavobacterium; species Flavobacterium ginsengisoli. The sequence continues at coordinate 3,855,396 of NZ_CP121110.1, read as the reverse complement.
AACGGAGCCAAACAAACTGATTTATTGGTTGTAACTGGCGATCTTGGTGCCGCTTATATGGGATTGCAGGTTTTAGAACGTGAGAAACAAGTTTTTCAGGTTAACCCAAACAATCAGCCCGATTTAGATCCTTATACTTATTTGGTAGAACGCCAATTGAAACCTGAAGCTAGAAAAGATGTTCGCACTTTACTTCATGCTTTAGATATAAAACCAACAGCAATGATCGATATTTCAGACGGATTATCTTCTGAGATTATTCATATCTGCAAGCAATCTAAAGTGGGTTGTAATTTATATGAAGATAAACTTCCGTTAGATCCGCAGTTTATTTCTACTTGCGAAGAATTTAATATCGACAGCACGACGGTTGCCATAAATGGCGGTGAAGATTACGAACTTTTATTTACAATTGACATTAATGATTTTGATAAAATAAAAGGAAATCCGAATTTCTCTGTTATTGGCCATATGGCAGAAGAAAATGAAGGAATTCATCTTGTAACCCGCGCCAACACAAAAATTGCTTTAAAAGCGCGCGGATGGGATGCTTTGACAGAATAAAGCAAACAAAACTCTAAATAAAAAATTCCAAATTCCAAAAGCTAGTCTAGCTATCAGAATTTGGAATTTTTTTTATTGTTTCTTACGATTTTAATTTTATCCTAAAAGTCCTTTGCTTCTTGCTTCTTTCACCAAATCAGAATCAGAATCATTTTTAATTTTCAATAACTCTTTCAAATGCTTTTTTCTTTTTCAATAGCTTTTAAAGAAATGGGAACATGCTTGCGAGCATTTCCTGAATTGGGGTTCCTTTTGCTAAATGAACTAATATTTGTTTATCGTATTGATCTATTTCGATAGCATTATGTGTGGACTGATTGAGCATTTTTACAACCGATTGGCTATAGTATTTTTCATTTTTCATCACTTTATCAAAAGCCAAAAGCAATTCGTCAAAAGTAAGGTCATTTTTAATAATCAATCCGTTTGGCTGAATTGTTCTAATAATAGTTTTGATCTTTAGCAATTCTGTATACATTGTCAAAAGAATGATCTTGCACGAAGGCATTTTTTTCAGAAGTAGCTTTGCAAGATCTTCACCAGAAAAGATCTCTTTTTCTTCGTAAGGAGGCATACTGATATCTAAAAAAGCAATATCAAACTCGGGCGTGTTCTCATTTTCTATTATATCATAACCAGATCTACAATCATGTGCCTGTGCAATAAAAAAATCGTATTGTTTTGTATTATAACGAGTTATAGCATTTTTATATCCTTCAATAATAAACGGATGGTCGTCTACTATTAAAATATTCTTTTTAACTAATTGTGGAACTGAAGTTGGTAAGTCAAATGTCATTATGCAGGTTATTATTTGGGTCTATTGGGATTTCTATAGAGAGAATTGTTCCTTCTCCCTTGGCAGATTTTATCGTAACTGTGCCCTTACATTCTTTTACTCGATATTCTATATTATGCAAACCTATTCCATTTTTGGTTCTATTGGTATTAAATCCAATTCCGTCATCTTCTATCCTTAGAACCAAATTATTGTTTTCATTTTTAAATTCCACTCTAATAATATCGGCTTCAGCATATTTATTACAATTCTGGAGTCCTTCTTGAACAATTCGATACAAATTGATTTTTTCAATATTACTCATCAAATCCCATTTTATCTCGGGATCAAAAAAAGTAATCAATTTTGAACTATATGTATTTATCTGATCTTCAAATAGTTTATTCAAAATCGAAACAAAATTATTAATTAATTCCGATTTCTCTCTATTTAAATCATGCGAAATTTCTCGAATATCTTGTTCCACATTTTTTAGTTCGGTAAGATATTTTTTTCTTTTAGGAACAGCCTCGATTTCGTCAAGTTTATCCAAACTGTCCAAGCTTATTCTAATACCAAACATGCGCCCTAAAATACCATCATGCAATTCCTGCGCTACTCTTTTCTTTTCCTTTATTCTTGTAAGCTCAATTTCATTTCTGTTGCGAAATCATCAAATTATAAATGTCTTCATTTGCAATCTGCTGTTGTTGCTTAAAAAGAAGTTCGCGATTTTTGGCCTGTTGTGTTTTATAAACATAAAAAAACAACCCGAGCAATGTACAAATACTAAATACATAAACCAAAGTTTTATTCTTTTCTTGAAGGCTAGAATTTTGGTCTTTAATTTCGTTGGTCTCATATTCAATACGAGAGAATTTTTCTCCCATATTGCGCTCTGCTTTAAGCATTTTATCATTTAACTGAATGTACTCTTTAGAATATTTTGTCTTGCGTTTTTAGGATCTACGGCGACAATTTGTTTCAATGCTTGTAAAGTATTGTTTAGCTTATCAGATGAACGCGAAAGAAGTAAAGCTTGTTTAGAAAATTCAACAGCTTTTGCAGTATCCTTTTTTAAAGCATAATATTCCGACAGATGAATCTGATTGGATATCATTTCCATTTTTAATCCTAAACTATCTCTAATTTTTAAAGATCTATAAAATTGAGCAGGCAGACCATCCACTCTGTTAGATTTTAATTTAGAATAGGCTAAATTATCTAACAACATCGCATACAGAATGGTTTTTTCTTCAAATAGATTTTTTTCTTCTAATCCTTTCTCAAAACAAGATATTGCTTGCGTATAATTCTTCATACGCAGGTAAACAAAACCAATATTGTTTAATGAAGTAGCTTTTAATTGAAAATCTGACGGAATAGATTTATCGTCTAAAGTTTTCAGTGCTTTATTTTGGTAATCTATTGCTTTGTTATATTCTTCTCTTTCGTTAGAAAGTATACCGAGAAGGTTATAACATTCATAAAGTCAGCTCATTGACATCTTTTTTAGTTTTTAAAATTTCTAAAGCTTTAAAAACCGATATTTCACTTTCAAAGAAATCTGCTTCATTATACTGAAGGCTTGCTTTGCTTATTAGTGTTTTTGCCAAATTATACTGATCATTAATTTGCAAATAAATCTTTTGAGCTTTGAAATAGCTTCTGAAAGCGCTATCAGAAATCATTCTATTACTATAATAATCTCCAAGATAAGTATAGGCTTTTGCCATATAAGCAGAATCTTTAGCAATTATTGCTCTATTCAAGACAAGCTCAGATATTACTTTAAATGATTCTAAATCATTCATATTAAAGTATCTATTAGCAATCTTGAACAAATTTGCTCTAGTAAGAGAATCGTTTTTCTTTTTTTCTACTACAGATAGTGCTTTTTGAGTATACTTCTGTTTAGATTCATAGCTTAAACTTATGTCATTAGCTAATGATAAATAAACAGAAAGGCTATCCTCTGTAGAATTTGTGTTCTTGGTTAAATCATTTTTCTTGGTACACCCAATAAAAAACAACACCAAAAATGAAGACAATAATATTTGGAAGCTTTTTTTCAATATAATTGCGAATTTTCCCAAAAATACTAAAAAAAAAGCTGTCAAAAATTTGACAGCTTAAATATTTTTAATGTTCGTTTTTATTACGAAACTTAATCTAGTTTTTTGTTTGCACCTAAAGATTGATTAATTGCATCAAAACTTGCTTGGTTGTTTTTTGCTACTGATTCTTGATTGCTCATTAAATCATCGTGTTTTCTATTACCTCCTGTAGATCCTTTACCATCAACCGGAAGAACAACGCTTAGTTTTTCAGTTGGAACAATAGGAGTTGTTGGATTTGCGAAAGAAGTTGCTACTACTACTAATGAGAATAATCCGAATGTTAAAGCTGTTTTTTTCATGACCTGAGGTTTTTAATGTTTGTTTTAATTTTTGGAGATGATTCGCTATTTGCGACGAATCAGAGTGTAAAACTAACACCGAGGTCGAAAAAAATTTATATGAAAAATTGAGTTTATGGTAGATCGTACCCAATTGATAGTCAATGGATAGCAAATTAATGTAATCGTCTAATTTTTAGAATTCTAGATAATTTCCTGTTGCAAAATCGGCAATAATCTGCTCTACATTTGCTCTGTAGGTTTTAGAAAAAGGAATCTTTTTGGTAGAGTTTTTTATGTAACAGATTGAGTTTCCGCTATGAATCCTAGAAATGTAATTTCGATTAATTACATAACTGTTATGAATACGGATAAAAGGATACGTCAAAACGCTTTCAAAATGCTTTAACGTTTTAAACGCCGTAATCATTTCACCTGTGTTCAAATAAATATCTGTCGAATTATTATCAGCCTGAAAATAACAAATATCTTCTGCATTTAGATATCGATAATCTCCGTACGATTTTATACAGATCATTAATGGCTTTTGAATGTTTTGCGGAATTGTTCCAGCTTCAACAATAACAGAAACTGGTTCTTCTCTAAACGGAGCTATTTGGGGCTCTAAATTAGCTCTATTGAGTTTTAAAATTGTTTTTAAAAGATCACTTGATGCAATTGGCTTAAGAAGATAATCGAAAATGCCGTATTGAATAGCATCAAATGCTTTGTCTTTTTGCTTCGTTGTAACGATAATTTTAGGAATGTCTTGCAAAAAACGATGAAGTTCGCTAATAAAAGCCAGAGACAAATGACTTGACAGATTTCTCGGTTCGATTTCGAGAAAAATCAACGCTGGTTTGTGTTCTAAAACCAAGTCTAAACCATCCTGAAAATTTGATGCCGATGCCATAAAAGATAATTCTGAAAAACCAGAAGCGGTTGTTTGGGTTTTCAAAATACTCTCAGCGTCATCATCAATTATAATATAGGAATACTTTTTCAATTTCAGGTTTGGTTGGTTTTCTCACTGCACAATCATAATCAAAAAATAGTTTTAAATCGATGCATTGAAGAAAAAAATTATTCTTGATGGTATTACAAATCTAAAATTACACTTTTAAAAATTTCAAACACCTCATTGTTAACACATTAAACAAAAATGTTGATACATAAAGATGAAATGCAAAAAAAGCCGATAAAATACCTATTTAAAAAAACAAAAATCCCAAACTCCTTGACGGAATTTGGGATCTATAAAATAACTTGTAAAGATTACATTTTCATTAACCAGTTTTTCATCGAAACTTCGTTTTCGATAATACCTCTTAATTCAGTAATTTTTACACGATCTTGTTTCATTGTATCTCTATGACGAATTGTTACTGTTTCGTCTTCAAGCGTCTGATGATCTACTGTAATACAGAAAGGTGTTCCTAAAGCATCTTGTCTTCTGTAACGACGTCCTACAGCATCTTTTTCATCATAAGCAACATTGAAATCCCATTTCAAATCTTCGATGATCTTTCTTGAAACTTCTGGTAAACCATCTTTTTTAACCAATGGCAATACCGCTGCTTTTGTTGGTGCTAAAACTGCTGGCAATTTTAAAACCGTTCTTGTAGAACCGTCTTCTAATGTTTCTTCTTTTAATGAAGTAGCAAAAACTGCCAAGAACATACGATCTAAACCTACAGAAGTTTCTACTACATAAGGAACATAGTTTTCGTTAAGTTCAGGATCAAAATATTGTAATTTTCTTCCAGAATATTCTTCGTGTGCTTTCAAATCAAAATCGGTACGAGAGTGAATTCCTTCCAATTCTTTAAATCCGAATGGGAAATTAAATTCGATATCTGCTGCTGCGTTTGCGTAGTGAGCCAATTTCTCGTGATCATGAAAACGGTAATTTTCTTTTCCTAATCCTAAAGATAAATGCCATTTCAAACGAGTCTCTTTCCAGTATTCGTATGATTTCATTTCTTCTCCTGGACGTACAAAAAATTGCATTTCCATTTGTTCAAATTCACGCATACGGAAAATAAACTGTCTTGCAACAATCTCGTTTCTGAATGCTTTACCCGTTTGAGCAATTCCAAAAGGAACTTTCATACGACCCGATTTCTGAACGTTTAAGAAGTTAACAAAAATACCTTGAGCTGTTTCTGGACGCAAATATAAATCCATCGCATTCTCAGCAGATGCACCTAATTTTGTTCCGAACATTAAGTTAAATTGTTTTACCTCTGTCCAGTTTTTAGAACCAGTTTCAGGATCAGAAATTTCAAGCTCTTCAATTAATGCTTTTACATCAGCCAAATCACCTGCTCCTAAAGAACGTCCTAAACGCTCTCTAATTTCTTTTTCTTTAGCTAAATATTCAATTACACGAGCATTTGTAGTTACAAATTCTTGTTCGTTGAATGCATCGCCAAAACGAGCTTTTGCTTTGTCAATTTCTTTTTGTGCTTTTTGGTGAATTTTTTCAGCATGATCTTCAACCAAGACGTCAGCTCTATATCTCTTTTTAGAATCTTTATTATCAATTAATGGATCATTGAAAGCATCAACGTGTCCAGAAGCTTTCCAAGTTGTTGGATGCATCAATATTGCAAGCATCAAGGCCGACAATATTTTCATTCATTTGAACCATTGATTTCCACCAATATTCACGGATATTCTTTTTTAATTCGACACCATTTTGTGCATAATCATATACAGCACTTAATCCGTCGTAAACTTCGCTTGACGGAAAAATAAATCCGTACTCTTTTGCGTGCGAAACCACATTCTTAAATATATCTTCTTGTTTTGCCATAGTGATGCAAAAATATAAAAACTACCTATATAAAAAAGAAAAATTATGAAGATTGAAGTACTGTTTTTGTTACTTTTGTAAATAAAATCTCTCTTTTTGTGATTAATTATCTAATAAATTTATTTTTCCCCAAGGTCTGTAGTGGCTGTCGTTCGCTTTTGCTTCAGAATGAAACAGTTTTCTGTACTATTTGCCGACATGAAATGCCTTTAACTTACTATCATTTAGACCCAAAAAACGAGGCTGTTAAAAAATTCTATGGCAAGATTGATATTCAATTTGCGGCAAGATTTTTGTATTTCAATAAAAAAGGAATTGTTCAAGAGTTAATTCATAATTTAAAATACAAAGGACATCAGGAAATTGGAAGTGTGTTGGGAAGCTGGTATTCGGAAGATTTAAAAGAAATTCGATTCGAAGTTCCTTTTGATGCTATAATTCCTGTTCCGCTCCATAAAAGAAAATTTAAGGAAAGAGGCTATAATCAGGTTACTACTTTTGGAAAAGAAATCGCATTAGGTTTAGACATTCCTTTTGAAGAAAACATCTTAATTCGAAAATTGTACACCAAAACCCAATCCAAGAAAAATCTTTTAGGAAGATCTGAAAATATCGGAAACATTTTTGATGTCAAGTTTGATGAAACCCATCATCATAAACACTTTTTGATTGTAGATGATGTTTTTACTACAGGGGCAACTATCGAAGCATGCGCCAGAGCTTTATTAAAAATTCCTGGCGCAAAAATAAGTATGATTTGTATGGCTATGGCACATTAAATTTTTTAAAATTAATTTACCAATATCTTTTTTACTATTTTTCGTTGTCCATCTGTAACTGTTAAGAAATACAGACCGGATGGCACATTTGGCAATTGAATATCTTGAATGAAATATCCTGAACCTTGAAAAGTTCTATCGTAAACATATTTACCTACAATGTCATTAACGTAAACTTTAATCTCACTTACAGAATCTCTATTAAATTGTACGGTGAAACTTCCTTTATTTGGATTTGGATAGGCAATAAAATCAACATTCTCAAAATCACTGTTTCCTAATGTATAAGTTTTAGTACAGATATTTACAGAAGCAGAATTTATAGTGCCAAACATTCCGACAACTGCATCACGAACTTTAAAAGTCCAATTTCCTTGCGGATTTTCTCCATTAAAAGCACTTAAAGCACTAGCAGGAATTACAATTTGACTGATTGTTGAGCCACAATTTAAAGCAAGACCGCTATCATCAAATTGAAGTGCGAGAGTCGAATTTGTTGTACCACAGCTTTTATTAAATAACGAAACAATAGTACCGCTTGGACTCTCAATTTCAATTTCAAGATCTTCAAATCTTTCGTGCTTAACATTAACAGAAACATTTACATCTGAAATAGTTCCTGTAGAAGCTGGCACTGTTACTGTTTTGTTTATAAAGGTTGTGCTTGTTCCTAATGAATAACCACCTTCAAAATTATAATTCGTACAAGATGTCGAAACTGTATAGCCTAAAGCAAAAGGCTTACTGTTTACTGCATAATAAATATTGTCAACCGGCTCAATTAGAAGTCTACAATTTGTAGAAACATCAATTTCTGACGGAATCAATATTGTTTCTGAACCATCATTTGGAGTATTACTTGCTAAAACGATTGGAAATGTCAATCCGCCATCAAGAGATAATTTTATATTTACATTTGAAGACCCTGGAAGTGTATTGGTATTATTTACACTCCAAGTAATGGTTTGCGCTGATCCTTTTGCCCATCCTAAATTATCCTCTTTTTGAGAAGTAACAGCAAATGGTCCCGCAGCTGCATTTACAGTAACAACCATTGCATCTGTATTGGTTTGTGCAAGTCCTTCTGCAGCATTGTCTCTTCCCGTAAGTGTAAAGTTCATTGTTTTTCCGATAGAAGAAACAGATTCCCAACTTGTCGTTAATTGATTATTTAAAACAGAACTTAAAGCAGGCATATAACGAACTGGAGAAGTTGTTGGCGAAAAAGATCTAAACATTGGCCCATCTGGTTTTGTAGCATATGTAAAACTATTTCCAGCAAAAGTTGTCATTGCACTATCGTATTGTTCCCATGAATAGGTTATCGTATTTCCTTCAGGATCAGAACCTGTTCCTTTTAAAATAAATGGTGTGCTAATTGGAATCGTATAATCTAAACCTGCTTTTATTACTGGTGGATTATTATTATCAATTGGTATTGTTACGGGACAAGTTTTTCCCGCCAAATTATTCTGTATCTGATTAATGCTGGCATACGAAAAATAAGCATCTGAATGATCTTGAATATTATATCCTTTTGTCACTCCTGCATATCCCATAATAGTTGAACCGCTTCCTGGTTCATAGCATGTTCCGTTACCTTCATTTTGAAAAGAAAAAGTATGTGAGCCTCCAAGTTGATGCCCCATTTCATGAGCAACAAAATCAATATCAAAATTATCTCCTTCTGGTTTTGCGTCTGCTGGAGATGTAAAAGCACTACCTTTTCCTATTGGCTGGTTCGTTGTTGGACTTACACATACACAACCAATGCAACCCGCATTTCCTCCTCCGCCAGAAGCTCCAAACAAATGGCCAATATCATAATTGGCTTCGCCGATAACATTGGTTAATGTGGTTTGCACTTCCTTCATCCAAATAGGATTATCTCCAGTTGCTCCAACCGATGCTATAGAATAAGGATCTGTGGAAGCATCTGTATAAATAACGGCATTATTATTAGCAATTAAAATTACCTTTACAGAAAGATCCCTTCCAAAAATACCATTTACTCGAGTTAATGTAGCATTCATTCCTGCTAAAGCTCCCGCAACTGTTCCGCCAAAATAAGCGACATATTCTCCTGTACAGGATAATGCCAATCTTAGCGTTTTAAACTGTTTTGCATTTGAAGCCGTTTTTGCAGTAGCAGATTTATTTTCAGAAACCAGATTGGTTGTTTTGCAATCTAAAATCATCTTTGACTCAGCATTATCTTGTGCTCTAAACAAAACGTACTCCGATTTATTCTCTGGATTTTGCTCAATATATTCTGTTGGTTTTGCTGGTCTAAAAACCATTGTCTGCATTCCGATTGGAGCAACGCTAAAATGTATCTTAGCATTTTTATCGTCTATTCCGCGACCTTCATACGCTCTAATTTCAGGATATTTCGCTTGTAATTCTGGTGCAAAATTAGACGATTCCCATACAGAAAAACGCTCCAAATTTCCATCAGCATTCGGAATCGTAATTTCTGAAGCTGTTGTTTTTGCCGTTTTACTTGATGCAGAAGCTAGCTTGGAACTAAGAAGATTAGCATTTAATCTATAATATAATTTATTAGAACTTAGGCCATCTGCTTTTCGTAAAACCGATGAAGAAGTTACTTTTTGCCATAAAGCATCTTGTGCATTTGCACTAGCAAAACAAAAAATAAGAAATATATAAAGTAGTTGTTTTCTCATACCTTCAAAATATAATATCAAAATTACTTCAATTAATTTGAAATCATATTATCTATACGACAATTATTGATTTTTAATCGACGAGTTGGCTTATTTTTATAAAAAGATAGATTATCCCTTAAAATTCGATTTGGCATAGTATTAAATTTTAAAGAGAATAGTATAAATTTGCAAGCATCTTAAATAATTTGTTTTGAAGCTCTTTCATTCTATAAACGATTTTCAGTCAACCAAGAAAACAATCTTAACTCTTGGTACCTTTGATGGTGTGCATATTGGTCATAAAAAAATTCTGGAACGAATTACGCAGAATACTGAAAATGGAAAATATGAAAGTCTGGTTCTTACCTTTTTTCCGCATCCGCGAATGGTTCTTCAAGAAAAATCTGAAATAAGATTATTAAATACCATCGACGAAAAAGTAAAACTTTTGGAAGCGACAGGCATTGAAAACTTAATTGTGCATCCTTTTAATGAAAGTTTTTCTAGATTAACGGCTGAAGAATTTGTTCGTACAATTTTGGTAGATAAATTTCAGATTCAAAAAATTATTATCGGACATGATCACCGTTTTGGTCGCAATAGAACTGCAAATATTGATGATTTAATTGCTTTTGGAATTGAGTATGGATTTGAAGTAGAGCAAATTTCTGCCGAAGAAATCCAAGATGTCTCTGTTAGTTCAACCAAAATTAGAAAAGCTTTAAATGAAGGAAATATGGCTTTGGCCAACGAATATTTAGGTTACAGCTATTTCTTGAACGGAACTATCGTAAAGGGAAAACAATTGGGACGAACAATTGGATTTCCTACAGCAAACATTCATATTGAAGAAGATTATAAACTGATTCCAAAAATTGGTGTTTATGTAGTAAAAGCTGTGGTGAACAAAGAAACTGTTTATGGAATGATGAACATCGGCTTTAATCCGACTGTTAATGGAGATAAACAAACCATCGAAGTTCATTTATTTAATTTTGACAAAGACATTTACGATCAAAATATTGAAGTCTCTTTATTGCATTATATTCGCGAAGAACAAAAATTTAGTTCATTAGATGCGTTAAAAGCACAACTTAATCAGGACAAAATCGATTCTTTGGCTTTTATAAACACTTCTCTAAAGAATCTGACCGTATAGTTTTTACTGTTTTTAAATCATCGTAGTTATTTTTTTAGTAAATTTGATATAACTCTGTTTTTCAAATATTTACTATTAACTTCTAAAAAATAACCACTATGAAACTACCTAAAGAAATTACCAACGGGTTTTTGATTTTCCTCGGAATTGGCATTTATTTTTTATTAATGAATGTGCTAGGTCTAGCAAATTTGTTTTATTTGAGAACACTCAACGTTTTCTTTATCTTCTACGGTGTTAACAGGACAATGCAAATGAACCTTCATGAAGGAGAAACCAATTTTCTATCAAATGCTATTTCTGCAATGACCACTTCTGTAGTTGGTGTATGTATGAGTGTATTTGGATTATTAGTTTATAGTTACGCTCGAGGCGGAGATGCTTACGTAAAAACTTTATCTGAAACTTTTATGTTTGGAGGAAATCCATCAGTACCAACTTATTGTATTTGTCTATTATTTGAAGGAATTGCTTCTTCTGTAATTGTTACTTTAATGATGATGCTAATTTGGGGTAACAAATATGCCGCAGATTAATTTTTTTAAATCCGCAGATTTAATGATTTCTAATTCGATTAAATCAAAAAATTAGCTAAAAGAGTTCATTTATCTCAAAAAATATTTTTAAATTGCTTATAGATCAGTGCTATAAGCAATTTTTTTTATTTAGTAAAATGAAGTTAAAACAAATCGAAAGGGTGAAAAAAATCTCGAGAGACGATTTTGTTTCCCAATATGTCAAAAAACAAATTCCTGTTGTTATCGAACAATTGACCGAAGATTGGCCAGCTTACAACAAATGGAAATTATCTTATATGAAAGAAATCGCAGGAGATTCAGTCGTTCCTTTATACGATGATCGACCTGTAAATCACGAAGACGGATTCAATGAGGCGCATACCACAATGAAAATGAGTGATTATATCGACTTATTAGAAGAAAAGCCTACCAATTACCGTATTTTTCTTTATAATTTAATGAAAGAAGTGCCTTCGTTAAAAAATGACTTTTTATGGCCCGATATTGGCTTAAAACTTGTCAAGCAGATGCCAATGCTATTTTTTGGAGGAGAAAATTCAAGAGTTTTTATGCATTATGACATTGACTATTCGAATATTCTTCATTTTCATTTTCATGGAGAAAAACAATGCATGATTTTCCCGCCAAACCAGTCAAAATTCATGTATAAAGTGCCACATGCTTTAATTTCGAGAGAAGATATAGATTTTGATAATCCTGATTACGAAAAATTTCCAGCGCTCAAAAACGTCGAAGGTTATATCACTAATCTAAAACATGGCGAAATGCTTTATATGCCCGAAGGATATTGGCATTATATGAAATACCTAACGCCAGGATTTTCTATGAGTTTGAGGTCATTTCCAAAAAACATTCTCAATTTGTCCAAAGCAGCCTATAATGTTTTTATTATGCGACATTTTGATATTATGATGCGAAAAATTCAAGGTCAAAAATGGATTGATTATAAAAATGAAAAAGCAATTACCAATACGCACCAAAATTTACGGCGTACCGCTTAATCAAATAAAAAAAAAGCGGTTGAGATATAAAATTCTCAACCGCTTTTTTTATTTAAATACTATTTTCTTCGTCACTATTTTACCACTATCTAAAGTTATTTTAACCAATAAAACTTGTGGACCAGACTGAAAGTTTGTTATAACCCATTCTTTATTTCCGATTTGTTTTTTACGATATAACAATGTCCCGCCCGTATCATAAACAGCAGCTTCTTGAAGATTCTCTTGCTCCGAGAAAGACTCGAGTTTGATGTTTTTATCTTTCACCGAAACAAAAATTTGCTGATCTTGATTTTCGAAATCTTCATTTCCTAATGGTTTTCCTCCATTTGAATTTGTATAACGCAATACAAATCGATCTAGAAAAGTTCCTGGCGCTGATGTAAACGTATAACCGCCAGACCTAAGATTGTAAATAGTGTTTGTCACTTTATCTTGAAGATAAATATCCTGATTTGCCAAATCTCCATCGGCACGATCTATTGCAATTGTAAAATCACCTTCTTCAATGGTTGACTTATATCCTAACGGAATTGTATCTGTAACAGCAAAAGGTAACGCACGCCCTTGAATAGCAAGTTTTTTTCCTTCATTGATACTATAAAAATCAACATACGGATTTGCATTCAGTGTGGCTGCATCATAATTAAAATCAAACGAGTTTGTTGCTCCTGTTATGTATCCAATTAGCAATTGTTTAAAAGCTCCTTGCGTATTTGTAAAATTCAGCCATACACGATGTTTTTCAACAACCTCGGTTTTCGCAGATTTGTAAAACTGGCTATTAGAATTAGGTACTCGCATCGAATTTGTAAAAACAGCACTTTGTCCTGTTCTTGCTTTTGCAAAAAATCCCTGTCCTGCAGCAATATAACCATGTAATGGTTCTTGATTTCCTGGAGATGTCGCACCGGTACCACTTAAATTGCCAACTGTAGTATCTCCAGATAAATTATAAATTGCGTAATCATCGTTTGAATAAGTAGCAGTATTGCCTCCTGGCACAGCAATTCTAGGAGATGTATTATGAGTCCAAAAATATAACGTACCATAAAAATTAGTCGCATTATCGTGAATAAATTGATCTGCATAAATTGCTGAAGGATACGGATTTCCAAAAAGCAATACTTTTCAGCTCTAGCTGGAGGCCCTTGGATTGTTCCATTATTTGGTACTCCAATAAATTCGCCTGTAAAAACACTTGCTGTCACGGTACTGAAAGATTGTGGTCCTCTGATACTGTAGCCTTCCCCAGCATTCATTACCATTGTACCGTACAAATTAGTACCCCATTTAAAATCAGAAGTCCAGTATAAATATTTGTCGAAATATGTTTCTGGTGAAAACTCATTCATCGTAATGCCTGGATTTCTTGTTACTGGAGAAGACCAATAAGTCAGATCAAATCGTCTTACGGGTGTTTTTCTTCTATAAGTTATAACGCCAACATTAGCTACATCGGCAACTTGAACTAAGCTTGATTTGTCTTCAAAAATTAAAATTCCGTTACCAAGAACAGTCACTTCATTGGTCACAGTTATTGAATTTGTTTCTTCTACAATTAGAGATCCATTGTTTTCAACTGTTAATCTGCTAGCGAAAAAACTTGCATTGGTTCCAGAAATAATAGGATCAATACCTACATCAGGAATATCTACACAATCAGAAGCAATAGGAACTCCTGTCGGTGTCCAATTTGCAGGATTCCCCCAACTGGCATCAGTATTTCCATTCCATACTTTAGTAACAAAAGCATTTATTGTAACGGAGGTAGCTTCAGATTCACAATTTGATGTACTATTTTTCACGTTTACATAGTAAATTCCAGAAGACAAACCAGTAAATATTCCAGTAGTATTACTAAAATCGACTCCGTCAATGCTATAAGTATATCCTGTTCCAGATGCAGGCGAAGTAACCGTTATAATACCCGTATTGTTTACACAGGTAGGTTGCTGTGTTACTGAAGCTGTTGGTGCAACTGAAACCGAATTCACTGTTAAAGAAACTGCTTGAGTTGCCAGACATCCATTAGATGTTGTAATAGTCATTACACCATTGTAGGTACCTGCTACTGTGTTTGCTGGAACATTTACATTTATAATATCACCCGATCCTGAACTAAAAGGAAATGGTGTTGCTCCTTGATCTGTTAAGGCAATCCAATCGATCTCGTAACTAATTGGTGATCCTGTAGTAGAATTATAACTCAAAGTAGTAGTTTGAGATGATGAACTTTGACAAACGGGAGAAAAGACTCCCCCTGTACTTATTGTTGGGGCATCATAAACTGTTAAAGAAACTGCTTGTGTTATTGAGCATCCATTTGAGGTAAAAACTGTCATAATTCCACTATAAGTTCCTGCAGGAGTATTTAAAGGAACATTAATATTGTTGATATTTCCTCCTCCTGAGTTAAAAGAGAAAGATGTATTTCCTTGATCATTTAATGTCGCCCAGTCTATAGAGTAACTCGTTGGCGAACCTGTTGTTGCAGAATATAATAACGAAGTTACTTGCGCCGATGCACTTTGACAAATTGATGTTAAATTTCCTGATGTAGTAATTGTTGGCTGAGAATTAACCGTAACCGTAAAACTGTTTCCTGAAGACACGCAGCCGTTTGCATTTTTAACCGTCAAAGTTCCCGTATAAGTCCCGGCGGCTGTTCCCGCAGGAACGGCAATATTAATTGAACCGGCTGTTAGTGATGCATCGGTAACGGGAAGAAAATTATTTGTCGGGCTGGCGTTCCAGACAATGCTGTAGCTGGTCGGCGCGTTTGTCACAGCGCTGTAGCTCAGACTGGTGCTCTGCACACCAGCGCTAAAGCACACTGCCCCTGCCGATCCAAGCGTAATTGTCGGAAGAGGATTGACTGTAACCGTGAAACTGTTTCCTGAGGAAACGCAGCCGTTTGCATTTTTAACCGTCAAAGTTCCCGTATAAGTCCTGGCGGCTGTTCCCGCAGGTACGGCAATATTAATTGAACCGGCCGTTAGGGATGCATCGGTAACGGGAAGAAAATTATTTGTCGGGCTGGCGTTCCAGACAATGCTGTAGCTGGTCGGCGCGTTTGTCACAGCGCTGTAGCTCAGACTGGCGCTCTGCACACCAGCGCTAAAGCACACTGCCCCTGCCGATCCGAGCGTGATTGTCGGAAGTGGATTGACCGTAACCGTGAAACTGTTTCCTGAGGAAACGCAGCCGTTTGCATTTTTAACCGTCAAAGTTCCAGTATAAGTCCTGGCGGCTGTTCCCGCAGGTACGGCAATATTAATTGAACCGGCTGTTAGTGATGCATCGGTAACGGGAAGAAAATTATTTGTCGGGCTGGCGTTCCAGACAATGCTGTAGCTGGTCGGCGCGTTTGTCACAGCGCTGTAGCTCAGACTGGCGCTCTGCACACCAGCGCTAAAGCACACCGCTCCTGCCGATCCGAGCGTAATTGTCGGAAGAGGATTGACCGTAACCGTGAAACTGTTTCCTGAGGAAACGCAGCCGTTTGCATTTTTAACCGTCAAAGTTCCAGTATAAGTCCCGGCGGCTGTTCCCGCAGGTACGGCAATATTAATTGAACCGGCTGTTAGTGATGCATCGGTAACGGGAAGAAAATTATTTGTCGGGCTGGCGTTCCAGACAATGCTGTAGCTGGTCGGCGCGTTTGTCACAGCGCTGTAGCTCAGACTGGCGCTCTGCACACCAGCGCTAAAGCACACCGCTCCTGCCGATCCGAGCGTGATAGTCGGAAGAGGATTGACCGTAACCGTAAAACTGTTTCCAGAGGAAACGCAGCCGTTTGCATTTTTAACCGTTAAAGTTCCCGTATAAGTTCCGGCAGCTGTTCCCGCAGGTACGGCAATATTAATTGAACTGGCCGATAGAGATGCATCGGTAACGGGAAGAAAATTATTTGTCGGGCTGGCGTTCCAGACAATGCTGTAGCTGGTCGGCGCGTTTGTCACAGCGCTGTAGCTCAGACTGGTGCTCTGCACACCAGCGCTAAAGCACACTGCCCCTGCCGATCCAAGCGTAATTGTCGGAAGAGGATTGACCGTAACCGTGAAACTGTTTCCTGAGGAAACGCAGCCGTTTGCATTTTTAACCGTCAAAGTTCCCGTATAAGTCCCGGCGGCTGTTCCCGCAGGAACGGCAATATTAATTGAACCGGCTGTTAGTGATGCATCGGTAACGGGAAGAAAATTATTTGTCGGGCTGGCGTTCCAGACAATGCTGTAGCTGGTCGGCGCGTTTGTCACAGCGCTGTAGCTCAGACTGGCGCTCTGCACACCAGCGCTAAAGCACACCGCTCCTGCCGATCCGAGCGTGATAGTCGGAAGAGGATTGACCGTAACCGTAAAACTGTTTCCAGAGGAAACGCAGCCGTTTGCATTTTTAACCGTTAAAGTTCCCGTATAAGTTCCAGCAGCTGTTCCCGCAGGTACGGCAATATTAATTGAACTGGCCGATAGAGATGCATCGGTAACGGGAAGAAAATTATTTGTCGGGCTGGCATTCCAGACAATGCTGTAGCTGGTCGGCGCGTTTGTCACAGCGCTGTAGCTCAGACTGGCGCTCTGCACGCCAGCGCTAAAGCATACCGCTCCTGCCGATCCGAGCGTGATTGTCGGAAGAGGATTGACCGTAACTGTAAAATTATTTGTCTGCTGATACACATCCATTCGCATTGCTAACAGTTAAAGTCCCAGTGTATGTTCCTGCCGCTGTATTTGCCGGTATAGGGATATTGATCTGACTTGCTGGCAATGGAGCATTAAAAACCGACGCAAAAGTATTTGTTGGACTAGCGTTCCACGTAATGCTATAAGTAGTTGGCGAATTTGCTGGAGCGCTATAAGGCAATGCCGTGCTTTGTGCGCCTGAACTTATACAAACTGTAGTAGTTGCACCTAATGTTATTGTCGGAAGTGGATTTACTGTTATAGTAAAATTCGTTGCGGCAGCAGATACACATCCAGCCGCATTACTAACCGTTAGTGATCCTGTATAGGTGCCCGCAGCAGTTCCAGCAGGAACTGCAATATTTATTGGAGTTGCTGGCAATACGGCATTTGTAACAGGCAAAAAACTATTTGCAGGACTCGCATTCCATATTATACTATAGTTTGTTGGTGTATTTGTAACTCCAGTATAAGGTAATGCTACATTTTGTAGACTTGCGCTCGCACATACGGCAGTAGTTGTTCCTAAAGTTATTGCTGGCTGAGCGCTAACAATAATATTTGCAACACCATTTGCGCTAATAGATGAAGTACAATCTACAGAAGTCAAAGAAGTAACTGTAATAATACAATTCCCTAAAGTAGTTAATCCTCTTGCAGTAAAACTTCCAGATCCTGCAGTACTAACTACCATTGGTTCTGTTTTTCCTGTTGCGTTTGGCAGACTTGTATTATAAGTAACGGTGTATGTTCCAGCCGGAAGACTTGTTGCTGTACCTGTTAACTGCACTTGTGAAGTGGTTCCTGTGCAAACATTTGGCGCAGATATTCCAGTAAGGCTATACGTTTTACAAGTATAAGTAATGTTAATATTACCTCTTGCTCCACTCCCTCCATTTTGTGCAACATTAGCACTTAGAGCTCCGCCGCCGCCGCCGCCGTTAGGACCTCCATTAGTTCCTGCTAAATCTGTTAGCGCTAGAGTAGATTGTACAGCTCCTCCAGCTCCAGCTCCAGCTACTGTACCATAATTACCGGCATTTCCTCCAGCACCAGACGCAAGAAGTAAACTTAATGCTCGCAACTTTACCATTTGTACCATTTGCACCTATTGCAGTTCCAAGATTTCCAATAGCACCAGTACCTCCTGTTCCTCCTGTTGGAGTAGAAGTTGTTGCAATATTACCTTTTCCTCCTAGACCTCCAGGCGCATTGAAGACACTTGTAAATCCCGTTATGTATGTTGCTCCTCCTGATGCTCCGTCACCAGCTCCTCCGGCAACAGTTGTTCCAACTACATAATTCAAGCTTGAGACACCTATTGTGTTAATTGTTCCTTTAGCATAAGCTCCGCCGCCGCCGCCGCCGCCGCTTCTCCCTTCAAGAGGCGTCACTTTGGCTCCACCTCCAGCGCCACCGGCTCCCCAAGCTTCAACAGTAACTACATCCATACCGGCAGGAAGAAGAAGAGATCCGCTAGTTGTGAATGGGTGTGATATTTGTGCTTTTGACGTTGTATAAAAAATTGATAAAACTAAAACTAGCAGAATTCTTAATCTTCTACTTGATTTTAATAGTTTTTCAATATCTGCTATTAAAGATAAATGGCTGAAGAAACTCAGCATCGTAAGTAAATCTTTTTTCATCTTGTGGCATTTTAGTAATTGAAAAATAAATTCAAACTCAAAACAAGATAAATTGCAAAATCAGGAAGATTAAAGTTTGGGAGTCAGCTTAGCAAGAATATGGAATTAAAGAAACCCTCCAATTTTTACAATCAACTTAAGGCAGATAAAACGACAGTTTTTAAACTGTCCTTTTCGAAGAAAAAAATTATAATACAAAGGCTTATAGAAATACTTTTAATCGATTAAAAACGCTTTTAATCGATTAAAAGCAACTACAAGGTACGATTTTATTTACATTGAAATTCATAATGTAGTATTAAACACATAATTTTAACAGCTAAAATCTAAAAACTATAAAAAATAAGAAAAAACTGTTAAAAAATAAAATTACAAAGACTATTTTGTTGACTATCAGTGTATTGCGTCAACAAGAAGGATTTGTTCCAATAATTTTTCAATTTATTAAAAAATTACCTTTTTTGAATTGGATTTGCCACTTTCAAAAATGACTTTTACAAATAAAACCTGATGAGAAGAGATCAACTTTTGAACAGCAATTTTTTTAGTTTCAAGTTTATCTTCTTTATAGATTTGATTTCCCAAAACATCAAATATTATAATCTCGCTTATATTTTCTTTGGTAGATTCGATATTTATAATCTGATTTTTAGCAGATATTAAAACGTTATTAGAATTATCCTTAAAAGTTGCATTTCCTAAAGTTTTATCATTGTAAATTATCGAAAAACGATTATGGAAAGTTCCGACCTCAGACGTAAATTGATAAGGCCCTTCAGAAAGATTATGAACCAGATTTAAATTTTTATCTACTAAAAAAATAGGTTTGTCATTAAAAAAATCATCTTGATGATCGATTTCTACTTTAAAACTATCATTAATAGTCGTTTTATATCCTAAAGAAATTGAATCATTCTCCGAAAAAGGCAATTCACGCCCCTGAATCACTAACTTTTTATCTTCTATTATACTATAAAAATCTACTGCCGTTCCTGAACTCAAATATTCTGCATCATACATTAAATCTAAAGAATTTGAAGCTTCTGTCGCGTAGCCTAATAAGATCTGTTTAAATTCATTTCCATTATTTCTAATGTTTAGCCAAAATCGATACTTTTCATTAATCGATTTCACTTCTGAATTTGGAGCTGGTCGAAAAAAAGAAGTATTTCTATCTCTGACTCTCATGCTATTATTAAATTCTAAATAACCAGTCTGATTGCTTTTCACAAAAAAACCTTGCCCAGAAGCGATAAGACCATCTGGCGCATCATTACTTATTCCGAATTTAAAGCTGAACTTGTGCCAACTCCGCCTAGTAAATTATAAACTGCATAATCATCATTGCTATAACGAGCGGTATTAGTTCCGGGTATCGTTATTCTGGGCGGCGTATTGTGTGTCCAGAAATATAACGTTCCTTTTGTTTTTGGAGCATTACCCCTTAAGAAATCATCTGCATTTATTGCACAAGGGTATGGATTACCAACGAAATAATACCGCTCTGGTGCAATAAATTCAACTTTTATTTTACCATTATTTGGAATTCCTTTAAAAACACCTTCAAATATTCCTCGCTCACTATTAGAAAAACTTTGAGGTGCTCTGACACTGTATCCATGCCCTGGATCCATAGTGAATGTTCCGTAAAGATTTGTTTTCCATCCTAAGATTGGATCAAACCATAAATATTTATCAAAATATGTTTCTGGCGAAAAATCACATAATTTCATATTTGCTACTGGCGAAGACCAATAAGTAAGATCGAATCGGATTACGGGTTTTGTTTTTCTTTTTGCATGAACAATTCCGGTGTTTACTATATCATCGTCATCTTGATATAGACTGGCGGCATTTTCTAAAACCAGTATTCCTTGGCCAGTATAGGCAAACTCAATTCCTAATGTATTATTCTCAAGCAAAGTAACCGTTTTTCCACTGTCTATATTACATCCGCAAATATTAGTAGTAGTCAAATTTTGAAAATTTTCTTTAAAGTATACCTCTTTTCCTGCGGAAGGAAAACCGTTTGACCATGAAGTTCCATTCCAAGTTGTTGTATTAATGCAAAATTTTAAACGAGCTATTCTATGTTTTGACTTGCCCGAAACGGAGTTAAAATTTCCTCCAATTATCAATTTATAATCTTCATTAAAATTCATCGCATACAAGGTGTTGTTTAGTGGTGCTACGAAAGAATTATCAAAGATTCCTGAAGATGATAACCGGATCAATCTAGAAGAAGAAATGGCATTATATGTTCCAGAAAAAGTTCCTCCTACCCAAATTCTATCATCTGGCTGCACTAAAATAGCACGAACATCTCCTTTATTGAAGCCACTACCTGAATCGAAGGTATCATCAAAACTTCCGTCTTTGTTTAACCGAACAATACGCTTTTGTGAAACCTCATTAAAAGTCAAAAAAGAACCACCTACAATAATCTTCTGATTGGATTGAAGTGCAATTGCAAAAACATATTTATCAAAACCAACTCCTATATTAAAGCTCTCGTCAATACTTCCATCTTGATTTAATCTTACTAAACCTGCAAAGGGTATATTATTGAAAGTTTTAAAACGACCTCCTACGAGTACTTTCCCATCTTTTTGCACAACCAAACTTTCTATGAAAGAGTCTGCGCCTAAACCAATATTAAAATCAGGATCTCTTGCTCCGTTTGGAAGAATTCGGACAATTCTACTAGCATTGACGGAAGATCCATTATATTTTGTAAATGTTCCTGCGACAATTATTTTTTGATCGGATTGAATGGCCAATGCACTAACCTGTCCATTAAATCCATCTCCACTATTAAATGAGTTATCGATATCTCCATTTGGAAATATTCTAACAATACGATTATTCGTAAAGTCATTGTATTTTGTAAAATTACCACCCAAAATTATCTTTCCATCCAATTGCAATATGGTAGCTTTTACTGCATTATTACTTCCTGAATTCGTGGCGTTAAAAGTAGGATCGGTTGTGCCATTTTCTAATAAACAAGTAATTTTTGAAGCAACATTTCCATTAAACTTTTTGAAGTTTCCGCCAATTATAGTTTTTCTATTTGGAAGAGGCAAAATGCTAAAAACAGAATTGTCAAAACCAATACCTGAAGCCAAGTATGAAATATCATGTTCTCCTTCGTTACTGATTTTTACTAATCTTCCTTGATTTAGACCATTAAAAACACTGAAAGAACCACCGACAAACCAAGCCCCCTCTTCATCAAATTCTAAAGCGAGTACTGAAGCTGTTGCTGGCCCAGAACCGATATCAAAATTAGGTTTTATGCTTCCATCGGGTTCTAATAAAATTAGTCTCACCACTTCGTTGGTATTGTAAAATCCCGTAAAGGAACCCCCAACCATTATTTCTCCATTCTTATTAATCTTGATTGTTTCAACTGCTTCTTTACTAAAACCAGAACCACTTACGAAACTTTCATCTCTAGTTCCGTCTTCATTCAAACGGATGATCCTATTAGCGGTAATATTATTAAAAGAAGTAAAATTTCCTCCTAAAACTATTTTACCATCAGGTTGCAAAGCAATGGCATTAACATCATTGTCAAAGCCTCCTCCACAATTAAAACTAGAATCAAAAGTCCCATTAGCATTGAGTCTAATAATACGATTAGCTGAAATAGTATTAAATATGGTGAAATTACCGGTTAGAAGTATTTTCTCGTCTGCTAAAATTTTTACTTGTGTAACATTTAATAAAGATCCCGAACCAATAAGAAATGTAGAATCTAGCGATCCATTTGGCGACAAGCGTGCAACCCTGTTTATCTTACTACTATTATAGTTGGTAAAACTGCCTACAATAATTATTTTCCCGTCAGACTGTAAGGCAATATCATAGACAATTCCTGAAGTTGCTCCAATTGTTGTATTAAAAGTAGGATCATAAGAACCATCTTGATTCAAACGGATTATTCTTCCTGCACTAATTCCGTTATAGCTTGTAAAGTTTCCTCCAATTATAATTTTTCCATCTGATTGTAAACAAGAAGAATAGATTTTACCATTAAAACCCGTTCCCGTATTGAAACTTTCGTCTATGGATCCATCTGTATTTAAGCGGGTGAGGTAAGAAACAGCTGTTCCATTCAATCGCAAAAAATCGCCACCAACAAGTAAAGTTCCATCCTTTTGCATGAGAAGAGTTCGAACAGTACTATCAAACCCATCACCATTTTGTCCATCATCAAGAATGTTAAAAGAGTGGTCAATTTTGCCTTGCTGAGCAGAAACCGTACGAAGTGATATTGAAATTATGATTAGTAAATAAAATATATTTTTAATCAAGACTATATAATTGAAGTTAATATTTGTAAGAATTAAGCTAAAATTATAAAGCGGTTATTAAAAATACAATACCTAGATTTAGGGATATTTTATTAAAAAAAAGCCCATTCCTTAGAGAAGAAATGGGCTTTGATGAAGTATTATTTTTTTATGGTAAATTAGAAAAAACAACTTTTTTAGAAACTGTAGAACCGTTTTCTAAAGTTACTTTAACTAATAAAACCTGATCGCTAGAATGCAAATTATTAATTTGTAATTCTGACGAATTTACTTTGTTTTTACTATACATTAACTGAGCTCCAACATTGAAAATATTTACGTCTTTAATTGTTTCTTTAGAAGAAGTAATACTTACTACTTTATTTTTCACTGAAATTAAGACGCTATCTTCAATATTTTCAAAATCACCAGTACCTAATGTTTTATTGGTATAACGAAGAACAAAACGATCTGCAAAAGTTCCTGCTAATGTAGAGAACGTATAATTCTCATTTCGTAAATTGATTATTTTCCCTGTAATTTTATCTTCTAAATAAACCTCTTGTTTATCAAAGAATCCATCAGCATGATCTATTGCTATAGTAAAATCGCTATCTATAGTACTTTTATAACCCAACGGAACAACATCTGTATCGTCAAACGGTAAAGCACGCCCTTGAATGGTTAATTTCTTTGTTTCGTTTATACTATAAAAGTCGATAAATGAATTAGCTCCAAGCGTTGCAAGCATCATAATTAAAATCTACGGAATTAGTAGCACCTTGAATATAACCTACTAATATTTGTTTGAAGGCACCTTCAGTATTTCTAATGTTCAGCCAAATACGATTTCTTTCAATACTAGCACTTTTAGCTGTTTTAAAGAAATTAGTATTTTCTGTTGCTCCTTCACGCATATCATTATTAAAATGTATTACTGTCGTTTTTGGTTTAGCAAAAAATCCCTGACCTGCGGCAATAAATCCATCAAATGATTTAGGTGCTGTTTCTCCATTAATATCTGTACTTCCAGCAGCCGTACAAATTATATAATCATTACTACTGTAACGAGCGGTATTGTCTCCAGGAGCTTTCTGCGGAAGTAAAGCATGTATCCAGAAATAAAGTGGGCCCAGAACATCAGGATTAGCATCCCACAATTTCTCTACATCTATCGGTGATGGATAAGGATTTCCTAAGAAAAAGTATTTATCTACAGCTACACCTGTTACGTCTATATTACCGTTATTTGGAACTCCAATAAATTTTCCTTCAAAGGTACCTCCATCAACATTATCAAATTCTTGAGGTCCTCGAATGCTGTATCCTTTTCCTACTTCCATTGGCAATGTTCCATACAAATTAGTTGCCCATTTATACTCAGAAGACCAGTATAAAAATTTATCGAAATAGGTAGTCGGTGACAAGTCTTGCATTCTAAAACCTTCTGGTTTTGTTGATTTAATTGGACTTGACCAATAAGTTAGATCAAAACGGCGTACGTCGGTTGCTCTAATATAAACGATATCACCCTCATTTTGGACGTTATTCTTTTGTACTAAACTAGAACCACTTTTAAATACTAATTTTCCATTACTTTTTACAATGTTTGTAATTCTTAAAGTAACATTAGACGGGATTTCTACATCTGGTCCTGTAGTTGGAACATCAATAATTAAAGAACATGCCACTACATTTGGTTTATTGCTTTTAAAAGGTTGATCTACTGCCACAGATTTAATTACAACACTTTTGCTTCCATCGGGTTCACCATTACTCCATCCTGAATCTGTCCATTCTGTAATAGAACTTTCGTCTGTTATGCTAACCGTTGCAGCGTTTGACGTACAACCTGTAGCATTATCTTTAACGGTAAAACTATATGTATCTATTGTTAGATTTTGGATAGGTACAGAAGAATCTGTTCCAGAAAAACTTCTTGATCCAGTAGTTAATCCTGTTTGATTAATTGTCCAATCTGCTGGTAAATCAGTTAATGTTATAATTCCGAAACCGCCACAAGATACGTTGTTGTTTTTTGTAATTGTTGGGGTTGTTGGAAGTGGTTTTACTGTTATTGTTGCAGTAGCACTATTAATAGAAGCACAAACACCGTTTGTTATAACAGCTCGGTAAGATGTAGTTGCTGTCAAATTAGAAACTGTAAGTGTTGTACTCGTATTATTTATAACTGTACCTGCCGTTGCGAAATTATCCAATGAAGATTCCCAATGTGCAACGATTCCTGAATTACCGCTTAATGTTAATACAGTATCGCCTGTACCTGAACAAACTGTCGTACCACCTGCAATACTTCCTCCTACTGGCAAAGAATCTACATTAATAGTTCCTGTTGCAGTAATAGTTCCGCAACCGCCAGTTAAAGTAATCGTATAATTATAAGAATTTGTAGAATTTACTGTTGGAGTTCCGCTTATTGTTGCAACATTTCCTGACCAGATTCCTGAAATTCCAGCAGGAAGGATTCCAAAATTTACTCCTGTCGCTCCATTAGTAGAGTACGTAATATTTGTAATTGCTGTATTAGCACATACGGTCTGTGAGTCTGTTCCTGCAGCTGAAGTTAGGGTTATGGTATTGTTTGGAGTTACAGTATTAGTAATTCCTGCACTAGTTGATGTACAGCCTGATGCATTTGTAACATCTACAGTTACAGTCTGTCCATTTGTTAAAGCTGTTGTTGTATAAGTGTCACTAGCTCCCGATTGAACTGTAGTAGAACCAACTTTAAATGCATAACTCGTTCCACCTGATGCAGTAAAAGTCACTGATGTTCCTTCACAAAAAGTATTATCTGCGTCATTGCTGACTAAGCCTGCTACTGGTAAAGCCAATACATTAACATAAGTAGTAGAAGAAACAGAAGAACAACCTCCTGCAGTAGTTACAACAACCGTCGCGTTCTTAATTCCTGTTCCTGTAACCGTTATTTTAGGATTTTTTATATCATTTTGCGAAAAGGTCACCCCCGTCGATGTAGTTGTCCAAGAATATGATACACCTGAAGCAGGGACATTTTCAACATCTAACTGAACACTTGCACCATTACAAGCATCTACAGTTTTAAATTTCCCTTTAGGTGTTGTTGTCGCCACAGGGTTCACTTGAGAAGTAGGAAGTAAAACAATGTTGTCTACAATAGAACCAAGTGTAGTAGTTTCAAGTGAGTTGTAAAATTCAATCCATATAGAAGAAGTTGATGGTGTAAATTGAATAGTCTGAAACACAGAACTATTAGTTGTATCACTAGTTGTATAATTTCTTGTTATTGTATTTGATCCGTCAATTATTTTGACATCAACCGCAACAGTAGGAGAAGATCCCGGTCTACGAGCGTAAATAAAACTTAAAGTATAAGGAACGTTAGGAATAACTGATACCGTTTGTCCTAATGATGCTTCTACATCTAATTCTGCAGTATAATTTTCACTATTGCCGTTTGGAAAATAGACATTTTCTTTTAAAACTTCAACCTTCGTTCCTTTCGTAGTAGCTTTTGACCAATTATTTGCACCATTACTAAAATCTCCGTTTTGAACTAAATTACCTACACAATTCGAAAGAACTACATCATCTGTAGATGAACCACAACTAGCAGTAGTTATTGTCCAATTTAATGTATATACTCCTGCTCCAAGAGGAGTAAATGTAGCGTTAGCGACATTAACATTACTAAACTGAGTTAGAGCTGTACTTGGACCACTCGCTATACTCCATGTACCTGTACCAGCTGTAGGTACATTGGCTGCTAACGTAAATGCTCCATTGCCATATTGATCAGCACCCGCATTGGCTACTGTTGGTTTTGGGTTTACTGTGATTGTTTTGGTAACTATTGCAGGGCTACATGAAACTCCGGTAGCCGTCAGTGTTAATGTAATATTTCCTGATTCTGATGCGCCAGCAGTATATGTTGCACCTGAAGGACTCGTAGCATTATTCCAAGTTCCTGATCCGCCACTCCAAGTACCGCCTGTAGCTCCGCCACCAATTGATCCGCCCATGGCAGCTGATGTAGCTCCTTGGCAGATTGCCGCCACAGCCGTTCCCACATTAGCTGTCGGTTTTGCATTAACGGTGATTATTTTGCTAGCTGTTGCTACATTGCATGAGCCACCTGAGGTAGTCAATGTCAAAGTAATGTTTCCTGATTCTGATGCACCAGCCGTATATGTTGCGCCTGAAGGATCTGTATCATTTGACCAAGTTCCTGCACCGCCAGACCATTTTCCTGCTGTAGCTCCGCCACCAATTGATCCACCCATAGCTGCTGATGTAGCTCCCTGACAGATTGTCTGCTAAAGTTGTTCCTGCATTAGCAATTGGTTTTGGGTTCACGGTAATTGTTTTGGTTATTGTAGCATTGCCGCATGAACCTCCAGTAGTTGTCAGCGTTAATGTAATATTTCCTGATTCAGATGCGCCAGCAGTATATGTTGCCCCTGAAGGACTCGTAGCATTAGTCCAAGTTCCTGATCCTGATGTAGTCCATGTTCCTCCTGTGGCTCCACCGCCAACAGATCCCCCCATAGCTGCTGACGTGGCTCCCTGGCATATTGCCGCGACAGCTGTTCCCGCGTTTGCTGTAGGATTTTGGTTTACTGTTATTGTTTTGGAAATTGATGCATTTTTATTACAGCCATTTGCGGCAGTAACACTAACCGATCCTCCAGCCGTTCCTATTGTTACCGTAATACTATTTGTACCTTGTCCTGATGTTATTGTCCATCCAGATGGTACAGACCAAATGTAAGATGTAGCATTTGTAGCAACAACAGAATAAACCTGTCCTGTAGCCAAAGCACATTGATTTGTTGCTCCTGTCATAGTGTTTCCTGTAAATGTAGGAGCGCTATTACTACTCGCAGTTATTCTAACAATATTACTTGGTGAGTAAGAACAGCCTGAACTAATTCCGTTTATACTTACCAATCGTCTATAATAAAATATATTAGGAGCAGTTATTGTTGGTGGTGTATAATTTCTTAAAGTTGCACCGTTGATGTTATTAAAAGTAACCCCATCTGTTGATGACTGCCATTGAAAACTTAATTGAGGATTTTGTAAATTAGAATCTCCAGAACTGTATTGAAGAGATCCTGTAATTTGTCCAGGTGTTCCATTTCCACAAAAATCAACTGTTCCCGGAGCTGTTATAGTATTGGTTCCTGCGTCAAATGGAGCTATCGAAAATGTTACTGTATTTGCATCGCCATTTTCATAATAATCAAAGACTAAATCATCATCTCCATCTAAATTTACAACGACATTACTATATGTTGTTGAGGATTGCTCTACCCATCTGTCTAAAATATTTGTTCCGTTTAAGTACAATCTAATTCCATCATCTGCACTCACAGTAATCACATAACAACCACTTTTAGTGGTTTTCATTCTATATCGTACTGCAAAGCCCTCAGTGTACACCTGAGCCCTATTTACCGAATTAGACATAAACGAAAAACAATTTGTACTTCCACCAAAATTTTCATTTATAGATTCTGAATTAATTCTATAATACCCTAAGTATTTGTTGGCTGTAAAAGTTGTAGGCATCTCACCGCCTGCTGTATAGATATGTCCAATCCAATTGTTAGTTCCATAAGCACTTTGATCATCAAAATTATTTCCAACTGATTTTAATGTAATCGTTATCGCTCTACTTCCACTTGCATTAGTAGCACAATTACCATTTGTCAATAAAATTTTTATTCGTCCACTTATTGTAGATAACCAATCAAAACTAGTACCACTCCCTCCACTACTATATCCCAATGATCCGAAATTGGTATTTGTATCTGCATTAAATAATGTCAAATTTTCATTTCCTGTAAACGCATTAGGTACAGAAAAATTATAGACAAAACCACTTATAACATCTAGTGTAATATAATTTCCTGATGAAACATTTGCTGAAACTATTGGATTGGTAGAACTTCTACCGATACAAAAGCTATAACTTCCAACAGAACTAGCACTAGAGGGATAGGCACACTGCCCGTAATTACTAGAAACCACAAAAAACATCCCAACACAAAGCAATCCTAAACTTGATGTGCTTGATTTTTTGGATAAAATCTTAGGGGAAATGAAGAATAAAAACGAGTAAAGTAATTTTCTCATCATATAACAGTAGGTATTTGTTTTAAATTTGTTTTTGGTTTGCTTAAAGCAAAAAAGGCATTTCTTTCAAAAAAAAATAAATGTTCTTTTGGTATTATATTGAAATCCAAAATGTTAAAATCTTGGCATTTAGGTGAAATTTAAAAATGTTAAAATTCCGTACAAAAATATTTAAATTAGCCTAATACACAAGGTTATAATTTATTTCTTTTTATAAAATATTAACAAATTTTAGAAATATTTTATAACTAATTGACTATAACTTCATTTAAACGTTAAAACGCATGAAAAAACCGACGAACAGCACTTTTACCATCAAAGAAGCTTTACAAAAATTAGAGCATTTTTGTGCTTATCAAGAGCGCTGTCACGATGAAGTTGTTGATAAATTATACAGCCTAAAAATGACTCGTGATGAGATCGATACTATTGTAGTTCAGCTTATTGAAGGCAATTTTTTAAACGAGACTCGTTTTGCTTGCAGTTTTGCTAGAGGTAAACACAGAATTAAAAATTGGGGAAAAATCAGAATTACAAACGAATTAAAAGCGAGAAACATTTCTTCAACAAATATTACATTGGCTTTAAAAGAAATTTCTCCCGAAGAATATTTTGAAACTTTCGAAAATCTTGCAGAAAGATCTTGGAATACTATTTCTGAAACTAATCTTCTTAAAAAGCGTAAAAAATTTTGTGACTATATGCTTCGAAGAGGTTTCGAAAGCAATTTAGTCTACGAAAAAGTAAAAGAATTAGAAGAAAACTAAACTTGTTTTTTAATCCTCCAAAAAGAAGAATTTTTATAAATTTTCTAAATTCTTAAAACTTCTCATCCTCAAAAAAACAACACAACTCATAGTTATAAAATATTCCTGTTTCTAAGATTTTATAGCAAATCTGACGTTTTTTAGTCTAAAAGCGCAAAAAACAACCTCGAAAAATTCAATTTTTTACGATTATTCTTATAATATTTTCCATTCTTTTATAAGAATATTTATCGAACATTAAAATTTTTAATGTAGTTCATCGACTATTTTAACAATTCATCGATTATATATGGGTTCTCAAAACCCTACCAAATTCTAGCTCGTAGATGTATCTATCTTTGCCGCGCTTCGAAAGTTCTATGCCAGCATAACAAATTGATAGAAAACATTTAACATGAAAAAAATTTTACTTTTATTCTTATTATTACCTTTTTTAACGTTTGCTCAATTGAATCGTAATTACATCATTAGTTCAACCAGAACTGATGCAGATTTCAAAAATCTTGTTGAAGCAATTGAGAAACTGAAAAATGAGGGAATAGATAAAGATGTCCAATTTCTATTAGATGATAATCAAAATTTATCTTCTCAATTAACAATTCCAAGCTTTAAGAACAAAAATAAAAACACGGTAACCATAAGACCCAATGATGGAAAAGAAATTATCATCTCTGGAAAAGTTGGTAGTGGAGCATTGATTGCATTTAATAATGCCGATTATATTACCATTGATGGAAATAATACTCTTGACGACAACAAATTAAAAATTTACAATAACTTTGACGGCAATAGCTATTCTAGTCGAGTTGCAATTTGGCTGTATAAAAAGTCTGAGAACAATATCATTAAGAATTTAACCATCGAATTAAACACTTTGGGCGACGCAATAGGAACAACATCTACTGGTATTTTGGCCTCTGGAGACAGCTTCGACAGCAATGCAAATAATAGCAATAATACCATTCAAAATGTAACTTTTGTCAATGTTAAACAGGGTATAGTTGTAAAAGGTCAAAACAAAAATAATGAGGGATGGAAAATTTTAGACAATAAGATCGGCTCAAAAGCATTTTTAGGTATTTCTCTTTTAAATGTGAGCAATTATACTGTAACAGGAAATATCTTAAACGAAATAAAAATCCCTTCTAATTTTGATGGCACACTTAATTTTTCTGGTATATATCTAGAAGAGGCAAGTGA
The DNA here is from genome assembly GCF_029625315.1 of Flavobacterium ginsengisoli. Lineage (NCBI taxonomy): Bacteria > Pseudomonadati > Bacteroidota > Flavobacteriia > Flavobacteriales > Flavobacteriaceae > Flavobacterium > Flavobacterium ginsengisoli. Next base: position 3,823,954 of record NZ_CP121110.1, on the reverse strand, counting down.
TGGAACTGTTTCAAATAATACTATTTCAAATATAGAAAACCGTAGAGGTTACGGCATAGGTTATCCTGTGTATATTAAAGGAGATAACGTAATTATTTCTAAAAACATCATCTCTAATTACTTTTCAAATTCATCTAGTGTTGGAGCAATAGCAATTAAACTAGAAGGAAATAATGCTTCAATATTTAACAATAAAATTAGTTCTATAATTTCTGACCAAGCAGTAACTGCAAGCGGAATCTACGCAACAGGAAACAATCAATTACTATACAACAACTTTGTACTTGATGCAAGTTCGGCTGGAGGTGGCGGTGTAAGTAGTCAAAATGCCTTTGGTATTTATATTGATTCTGGTTCTAGTATTAAATTATATCACAATAGCGTAAAACTTATTACAAACCAACCTTCTGGATGCTCTTCTGCTTTATACGTAAGAGATTGTTCTGGATTAGATATTAGAAATAACATATTTGTAAATGCTCAAACATCAGGAAGCGAACGTTTTGCGATATATTTAGAATCTGCAGACGGTTCAAAATTCCCAACATTAGATTACAACAACTACTATAGTTCACAGTACGTAGGTACTTTTGGAAGCTATTACACTTCAGCAAACAAAAAAACTACTCTTGACGATTGGAAACAAACAACAAATAAAGATACTAACTCTAAAAATGCAAATCCACTATTTCTAAACAACAATTTATATTTAGACGCGAATAGTGCGATAAACAAAACTCTTATCGGAACTTTAATTGCAACTGTCACAACAGACATTGACAACAATACAAGAATAAAACCCTACATCGGAGCTCATGAGTTGGCGACTTGCGCACCAACAGGTGACCAAACTGCTTTTGGATCAAATATTTGGAATGGATATGTTTATAAATTAACAACCAATACCATGCCTCCAAATATTTCTTATCCTGCTTTGCCAAGCACTAGTATTGCAACTTATATAGGAACTGTAACTGAAAACAAAAACTTTGATAGAAATATTGGAAGCGGTGCTGTTACTGGTCAAACTTCGAATTTTGCTTGCGATGCTTGCTCCTTCAGATCGATTTTTTGTACGATATAAAATGCTTGCTGATATTACTGAAGCTGGTGTATACAGTTTTGACATTGGAAGCGATGACGGGGTAAGACTATATATCGATGATGTAGCTACACCTCTTATATCAAGATGGAATGGTCATGGCTACACTATGGATTATGCTACACAAGATTTAGCTATAGGCCAACATAAATTTGTTCTTGAGTATTATGAAGACGGAGGTGATTCAAGAGTTTCTTTTTTCTTTGGCATTCCAAAAGGAAATCCTTCTGAATATGGAGACAAAGTTTGGAACGTTTATGGTTATGTGAACAACGATATAACGTTAGCCAATGTAAGATATGCTGGTTATTATGTTGATCCAAATTTAAATCCCGATTCAACAAATTATTGGCCAAAAGATAAATCTCCTTCAGCTGCGACCATCTGGCAAGGTTCTCAAATACCAGACAACAATTTTACAGTGGTTTACAAACGTAAAGGTTTTGATTGTGGATTATACCAATTAAAGCACATGAATCATGATGATGCTATTGAGCTTTACATCGATGATAAATTAATATTTTCTAACTATGGTTGGGATAATGCTACATATTTAATTAACAGTGGAGATCTTTACCCTTTAAACAGCGAGTCTAGAGTAGAGATACGCTTAAGAGAAGATGGGGGCGATGCTAACCTTGGAATTAATTTTACAAAAACAGATATTATTTACAATGGGACTGGAACTATTCCTGATGGAAGTAGCTTAGTAATCAATAAAGACACTGCTTTAGAATCTGATCTTAAAGTTTGCTCCTGCACGATTAATCCAGATATTACTCTAACCGTTAAAAAAGATGTTACCCTAACTGTTGATGAAAATATAAAAGTTGAAACAGGAGGTAAATTACTAATTCTAGACGGCGGATCATTACTTCAAACTTCAACAAGTAAAGACATGTTTTCAGGTAGCATGCAGGCTTTTGAAGTACAAAGGATTACTAAAATACGTCGTTTTGATCTAACTTATTGGTCGCCACCAGTAAATAACCCAGATTTTAAAATGAATACTTTGTCTCCTGAAACCTATTTTGATAAATATCTTTACTGGTCTTCTGATTTCAAATGGGCAACCAATCTGTATGGAACATTGCCAATGGAAGTTGGAAAAGGATACAGTATTCGAGGCCCACAGTCTTTTAATAATGAATCGGCCTCTGATTTTACAGGAAAATTCTATGGAATACCAAATAATGGAGATATTGTAATTCAAACCGCCGCAGATAAATATTATTTTACTGGAAATCCTTATCCATCTGCTATTGATGCTCGAAAATTTATTAAAGCAAATGGAGATGTTGGACCTTTATACTTTTGGACACATGCATCGTTGCCAAAAAAAGAAAATGGTAGCAACACTGCTACATACAGCAGTCCAGATTATGCAATATTTACATCATTAGGAGGGACAAGAGCGACAACTGGAGGAGAAATGCCTTCTGGATATATTGGAGTAGGACAAGGCTTCTTTGTAAAACCAAAAGTAACTTCAATTATTTTCAACAATGATCTACGTGTAAAAGCACAAAATACGCAGTTTTTCAAAACTACTGCGAAAGAAACCGAAACTGAAGTAAATCGCTTATGGTTAAATCTGAGTAATAATGAAGATGCTTTTAAACAGCTATTAATAGGATATGCAGAAGGCGCAACAAATACTTTCGATTATAATTATGATGCCGTTACACTAGCGACTAATTCGTATGTAGATTTTTATACGATTAACGAAGCAAAAAAATTGGCTATTCAGGCAAGAGCTTTACCTTTTGACAACACAGAAATAATTCCTCTTGGCTATAAAGCAACTGTAGAAACTTCGCTTACAATCTCAATAGATCACGCAGACGGATTTTTCGACCAACAAGCAGTTTATCTTGAAGATAAAACAACAGGTATAATAACAGATTTACGTGCTTCAAATTACACTTTTACAACTCTTGTCGGAACTTTTCCAGATCGTTTTGTATTACGTTACACTAACAAAACACTTGGCACAGATGATTTTGAAAATGTAGCCGATGGAGTTTTAGTAGCTGTAAAATCAAAAGTTGTAAATGTAACCAGTGGAACTGAAAACATTAAAGAAGTTCAGATTTATACTATTGGCGGCCAAATGCTTTACAACAAAAACAAAATTGAAGCTAAAGAATTGCAGATTCCAAACTTACATTCAAGCAATCAAGTTTTATTGGTAAAAGTAATTCTTGAAAATGGCAATGAAACAAAAAAGAAAATCATATTTAATTAATAGCAAAAACCCATCTTAAAAGATGGGTTTTTTGTTTTTATTTTTAAAATTCAGTTTTACAACAATCGCACTGATAACGGTATTTTGAATAAAAAGGCATCAGAACAAAAAGCAGTGAAAAAATAAATGCAACTAATGATTTCGTATCTCTTAGTGAAGTAATCATTTCGACTTTTTCGGCACCGCAATTTGGGCATTGAATTAAATCATTCTTTTCATCTAATGAATATTGACTAACTGTCGAAAGAATTTCACTTGCTTTTTTAAAATCTTCTTCTCTCACAAAAAGCTTGACCCCACCAACAGCATTACTCCAAATCGGATTTGAATCTACTATGTGATTATCCCTTAAATAAACTTCTATTCCTTCAGATTCTAGCTTGCCACAGAATATTTGGGCTTCTGATGAATATTGATAACTTCTAACTAATTTAAAATCTTCTTTCATACTTAAAAAACAAAATCTCTAACCAATTCTAAAACTTTATTAATCTCTTCCTCGGAATTATAACTATGAAGACAAAAACGTATACGTTCTTGGCCTTCTGGAACAATTGGAGAAAAAATAGATTGAACATCGAATCCTTTATCTTGAAGATTCTCCGACAATTCTTTTACATTTTTATTACCAGGAACAATAGCAGAATGTATTGGAGATTTACTATGGACAAACATTGGTTTTAAACCTAATAAATTTTTCTGCTGATTAAAAAACACAATATTTTGACGAAGCTTTTCACGGGTTTCTTTTTCGATTTCCAACTGTTGATACGCTATAAGAATTGTTGCTACAGCATGAGGAGATAATCCAGTTGTATAAACAAAGCTTCTCGCAAAATTGATTAAATATTCTTTAAGACTATCGCTTCCTAAAATTGCGGCGCCTTGATATCCTAAACCTTTTCCAAAAGTTACAATTCGAGCAAAAAATTTATTATGCAATTGCAAATATTGAGTTAGACCTTCTCCTTTATCTCCAAAAACGCCTAAAGCGTGAGCTTCGTCAACAATCAAATAGCAATTGTATTTTTCTGAAAGATACACCAGTTCTTCTAAATTCGGACTATCGCCATCCATAGAAAAAACAGTTTCGGTTACAATATAAATTGTAGCATTTGAATGGTTAAGAATAAGTCGCTCTAAATCTTCAACATCATTGTGAATATAATAATGAGATTTAGCTCGAGACATTGCGATTCCATCTTTTATTGAGGCATGACATAATTCATCGCACAAAACAACATCATTTTCTTGCGGTACAGCGCTAAAAAATCCCAAATTGGCATTGTATCCCGAATTGAAAATTAAAGCCGCTTCTGCCTCATGAAATTCCGCTATAAAACTTTCTGCAATTTGATAAAGAGAATGATTTCCTGAGATTAATCTTGAACCTGTCGCTCCGTTTTGGAAAATCTCATTTTCTAATAAATAAGCATGAGTGTGCTTGAAAATAGTTTCTGACTTCGAAAATCCGATGTAGTCATTAGACGAAAAATCAATCAGATTATTAAATACAGGCCATTTTCTAAACAGATTGTTCTGTATACAAGTTTCCAATTTACGATTAAGATTTTCTGGCAGACTTCATAAAAACAAAGTTAGACAATTCATTTTAGAATAAAACAAGCGGCGAATTTCTGTGAAATTCGCCGCTTTTCTAAATTTAAATTACGCTAATAAAAGGCGATTGATGACTATATTTAGATTCAACCATTTCTTTTACTAGAAATTTCGAAATATCCAATGCTGTAATTCTATCTCCTAAACAATCTTCAAGACTTACAGAGATTTTATCACTATCATCAGAAAAAACAATTAACGGAACACGAACCTGCGTCCAATTAACCTTACTGTTAGTTAAAAGATCGTAAGTTAATTGACGGTCTTTCTGAATTTCAGGAAAATTAGTTTTCATCCAGTCGGTTGCCATGATTGTTTTTGAACTTTTTTTATCAAATCGAGTATCGATATTCAATCCTGCAAGAAGAATGTATCTCTGAATTTCATAATCATTCATAGCATTTAGAACATTCTTTGTTGCCTCACTCGCTACCATCGGTTCTCCCGGTCTCTGACCAATAGTGCTAATTACAGCCTGACAATCTCTAAGCAATAATTTTACAGATTCTTCATTAATAGCATCGCCTTTAATGATTTCAATTTTTGAATTTTGAAAGGTAAAAGTGTCTGGATTTCTTAATAGAAGTTTTACACTAAAACCGTTTTCTAATAATTGGTTTACAAGATATTTCCCTGTTCTTCCGCCACCGCCAAGAACAGCAACTTTTGATATATTTTTCATATATATTCTTTATAAAATTTGACATAAGTAATATATGCCCCGTCAAATAAGACGAAGCAATAACATAAAAGCTTACTGAGCTTTTACAATTGATCAAATATTTTATAAAGAGATTTTGATAGTTCAAAAATACAGAAATAAAAAAAGCCAGACTTTAAATCTAGCTTTAAATGTATTTTTTTTAACAGTTTAAAAGATTGTATACGTCACCGTATTACTCGTCGTACTATTAATAGTATATTGAGTAGTCGCAGGATAACCTCGTTTTACAATATCACGTTCTGCAGCAGTAAGTGGCGACTCGCAACAGATTCCCAACCAAGGGGCAGTATATGTTGGACCAACGACGACATTTGTAGCTTCTATTGAAGCTTTAGTAACATTCTCAGAACTTGTAGTTAGAGACATTGTCCCAAAACTTAATGCAATTAGCAGTATTCCTAAAAAAACTTTTTTCATAATATTTTTTTTAAATGTTATTATACTTACAAACGTAGTTAATAATCAGTAAAATATTACAACTTTTAAAATGGCTTTTTCATGTTTTTTGTTAATTTTCTGACATATAAAATATCAGACTCAAACAAAACAATACAAAAGTCAAATACTAACTATTGTATATTCTCTTTCTCCACCCATTTAAAATTTCCTTTCTCTGTAGCGTCAAGCAAATCAATATTGAGTTTGTTGGAAAGATTGAGAGAAAATTGAAATGCTGATTCTTTATCTTCAAAACTGTACATTTTATAATGTCTGTTTTTAACGTACCAAAGATTTGTCCCAAACTCCCCATATCTATCTTCAAAAAAAGAAATATATTCAAACTCTGTAGCTTTCAATTTCACATCATAAGAAAATGGTCCAATAATGTATCTTGAAATTACTGTATTAGTCTCCAAGTTTATCAGCATGTTTTTGGTCGCCGAAAATTTGAATCCATAGACTAAACAATATGTTCCACATAAAAGAAATGTAACAAAAGCTCTGATGGCTATTTTAATCGACACTTCAATAAAAGCAAAATATACAAACAAAACAATCATGTATATGAAAGCTCCAAAAAAAATTGATGCTAATAATAGCTCGTACCAAGCTCGTTTACCAGTAAAAATCGAAATTTCATTTTCTTTTTTTCTCCCATGTGCCAAAAATAAAAAAAGCCAGACAATGTTGTCTGGCTTTTCTGCTTATTTTGAAATTGTCTTAGTCAACTAATACAATTATCTTATTGTTTTTCATTTCGATTGTTCCTGACTTAATCTCTAAAGTATAAGTTTGGTCATTCACTCTCGTAAATTTATCAGCAGCCTCTTTAGAAAAACTGAAGCTTGGAGCTGCAATTTTAATTGTCCCTTCTTCTAAAATAGAAACAATTGGCGCGTGATGATTTAAAATCTGAAAGCTTCCATTAACTCCTGGTAAAGTAACGGATGTTACCTCTCCTGAAAATAATTTCGCTTCTGGTGATACTATTTCTAAAATCATATTTTTTTTAGTTAATAGTTGATGGTTGATGGTTGATGGTTGCTTTCTAACAACTGACAACTAACAACTAACAACCAATATTATTATGCTTCAGCTAACATTTTCTCTCCAGCTTCGATTGCATCTTGAATAGAACCTTTCAAGTTGAAAGCTGCTTCTGGAAGGTGATCTAACTCACCGTCGATGATCATGTTAAATCCTTTGATAGTATCTTTAATATCAACTAAAACACCTGGAATACCTGTAAATTGCTCTGCTACGTGGAATGGCTGAGACAAGAAACGTTGTACACGACGTGCTCTAGATACTGCAAGTTTATCTTCTTCAGATAATTCTTCCATACCTAAGATCGCGATGATATCTTGTAATTGTTTGTATTTTTGAAGAATTTCTTTTACTCTCTGTGCGCAGTTGTAGTGCTCATCTCCTAAGATATGTGGAGTCAAAATTCTTGAAGTAGAATCTAACGGGTCAACCGCAGGATAGATACCTAACTCAGCAATTTTACGAGACAATACAGTTGTTGCATCTAAGTGCGCGAAAGTTGTAGCTGGCGCAGGGTCAGTTAAGTCATCCGCAGGAACGTAAACCGCTTGTACAGATGTAATAGATCCTTTGTTTGTAGATGTAATACGCTCTTGCATAGCACCCATCTCTGTTGCTAATGTTGGTTGGTAACCTACCGCAGAAGGCATACGCCCTAAAAGTGCCGATACCTCAGAACCTGCTTGTGTAAAACGGAAGATATTATCAACGAAGAATAATACATCTTTACCTTGATCAGATCCAGCTCCATCACGGAAATACTCAGCGATAGATAATCCTGAAAGTGCCACACGTGCACGAGCTCCAGGTGGCTCATTCATTTGTCCGAAAACGAAAGTAGCTTTAGACTCTCTCATTCCTGGCATATCTACTTTAGATAAATCCCATCCTCCATTTTCCATAGAGTGCATGAAATCATCACCGTATTTAATAATTCCTGACTCTAACATCTCACGAAGCAAGTCATTTCCTTCACGTGTTCTTTCACCTACTCCAGCGAATACTGAAAGTCCACCGTGACCTTTTGCGATATTGTTGATCAACTCCTGAATCAATACTGTTTTACCAACACCAGCACCACCAAACAATCCAATTTTACCTCCTTTTGCATAAGGCTCGATCAAATCGATTACTTTAATACCTGTGAATAAAACTTCAGATGAAGTTGATAAATCTTCAAATTTAGGAGCTTGTCTGTGAATAGGCAAACCGTTTTCTCCTGTTTTAGGTAAATTACCTAAACCGTCAATGGCATCTCCAACAACATTAAATAAACGTCCATATACGTCTGGACCGATTGGCATTTGGATTGGATTACCAGTTCCAACTACCTCATATCCTCTAGACAAACCGTCTGTAGAGTCCATAGAGATTGTACGAACAGTGTTTTCCCCAATGTGAGATTGTACTTCTAGAACTAAGATAGTTCCATCTTTTTTAGTGACTTCTAGTGAATCATAAATTTTTGGAAGTTCAACATCTTTACCGTTGAAAACTACGTCAACTACTGGTCCAATGATTTGAGCAACTTTTCCTATTACTTTTGACATTACTTATGTATTTATTAAATAGCTATTTAGGTTTATCGAAAATACCTCTTTTTTCAGAGCGCAAAGATAATTTTTTAAAATATAAAATCAATTTTTTTTCATAAAAAATACCATGATTTTGTTTGATTCATAAAACTTGGCTAAAAAATAACAAAAACAGCATTTTTTTAATAAAAGAAAAAAACCGCTTCATCTGTAAAAATGAGCGGTTTTTTGATATTAAAATAATGGCAATATTACAATTATAAAACTTTAGGAAACATAACCGGATAGTTACCAATATTTACTCCATTTAAGTTTGATCCATACTTAGCATTGATAGCTTCGATGAATTTATTAGCAATCAGAGCATACCCTCTTGGTGACGGATGAACTCCGTCTAAAGAAAACGTACCTCCCGTAACAAATGTAGACTTCATTGTAAAGCCATTAGCCGTAATTCCAGCACCTGCAATTTGCTTCATTAGAGTTTCCGTATCTAAAATAGCTAAATTTTTAGCCGTAGCCACTTCCACAATAGTTTCATTATAAGACTTCGTTGCTTTAGCCACTTCATCAATTTCATCTTTAGTTAACACCCATTTGTCTTCTAAAGGCACAGAAACCCCATTAACCTTTGTCTGATCTTCACCTACAAGCGTACCTATAAAGTTCATAGCAGTTAAAACCACTAAATCATCTTTTGTAGCTTGTCTATATGAAGGAAGCCTATAAGCGGAAAGATTCGTTAAATAACTATCTTCAATTACAACGGGATTGTTTCCAACTACAAATTTTATCGTTCTTTTTGCAACTTCATCAGCGCTCAATAGCCCTAAAGACTTTAATTGTTGCAAGCCTCCATTATAAGTTGCATATCCAGCATTTAATTGAGTCGCTTTCTCTGCTGTTAATCCTACAGGATTATACGGAACAGTTGTAAAATAAGGCAATGATGTAATGTTAGGCAAGTTTGCTATTACGCCCTTTGCCCCTTTAGCCGTTAATCCATCAATTATACTAGTATAAACCATTTTAAATACGGTTGGATCTGTAATATCGCTTCCCGAATAAGTCGACGGATCCATATTACCTGTTTGATCCTTACCTGTACCTCCTGATGTAGCATATCCTAAGACATCATTTCCTCCAATCCATAAAGAGAAAAAAGTGGGTGATTGTGCAATTGCATCGGCTAAAACTGTTGTTGTTGGAGAACTTGCAAATCTTGCAAAATACGGATTAGCTTTCCCCGTTGCTACTCCAGCCACGTTACCATAACCCGAAGCAACTAAGTGATAACTTCTTGCACCAGGAACTCCCAAATTATTAAAAGTACCTGAAAGATGTGTACTAACTTCTGTTGACGGAACTCCTTCTACAGGAACAGGAGCCTTTCCATTAAAATACAAGCGCGGTCCACTAATAACATTACCGCCTAATAATAATCCCCCTATATTATCATTAGTTAGTGGAGTACTAAAAGTTGCATTAGTTATTAAAGCAAATTGCTGAGCAATAATATTAGTATATGCTCCTTGCTGTCCTTTAATAAATAAAGCATTGTCACTAAAACCAGCCGCAAAGGAATCTCCCAAAGCAACATATTTAGCAAAATCAGCCGAACCGGAAGTTAAAGGCAAGCCATCTGTTGAATCAATTACTTCCGAGGTATTATCATCACTATTACAGGCTACAAAGGTCAATGAAACCAATAAAAGCCACTTGAAATTTTTTATCATAATCTATATTTTTTATAATTATCTGTTTCTCGACATAGATCTAGAAACACAAATAATGAATTTGACTTAGAGTTAATAATCAATTATGGGTTAATAGTCCAAGAAGCAAAATATTGCTGTCCGATTAATCCAGCTCCAATAACTTGGTAATATTCTTTACCGCCAATATTAGCGACTCCTAATTTTACAACAGATTTCAATTTTGGAATTCCATAATTTATTTGAGCATCAATTACTGTCGCAGATTTGATTGTACCATCTGCAAAGTTAGATTCCCATTCGTACTCGCTGTTCCATCTTCCACTTACATTAAATCCGAAGTTTTTGAATAATTTATCATTTCCAAGAGATACTTTAACTCTATGTTTTGGCGTATTAAATCCAGCCTCAAAACTTGGGTCTTTAGCTTGATCAAAATCAAATTGAGCATAATTATAGTTTAATCCTAATTCGAAATCGCTAATTATTTTTCTAGAAAGACCAACTCCAAATCCTAATGAATGAATCTCTACATCTGAATTTGTATACAATTGATATGCTCTATATTCTCCGTTTTGAAGAGCACGTATAGATTGTGCACCAGCATCTGTAACAGGATTACCAGGCACTGGCAGATTAGGACTATCCTGAGCTGTCCCGTAAAAAGTAGAAACCACATTTAAATTACCAATAAAATTATTGTAGATATTATAATACCCATTAATATCGATTGATGTACCTTCAAAAATAGAACGATATCCAACCTCAAAAGCCTTTACTTCTTCTGGCTTCACATAATTAGCTCTTGATTTTTTCAATAACGCAGCCGCTGCCACAGGATTAGTTCCTGCCATTGCAGAAAATGCTGTAACAGAACTTGCCAAGTAAGAGTTGCCATAAGCATCATTACCATTCATAATCTTTGTAGGACTTCCAGCATAAAGCTGACCTTCTGCGCTAAGACTGAAAGTTTCATTAAATCTAGTTAAGTTATCTGGAGCAGAACCTAACAATACTGCATTACCAATATTAAATCCGATATATTGATCTTGAGTTGTCGGGTTTCTAAAACCTGTTTGAAAAGATCCTCTGAAATTATGGTTTCTCTTTTCTCCAGCAGAATAAACAAGAGATAAACGAGGAGAGTAATTACCATCAAAGTTTTTAGATTTATCATAACGAAGCGATCCTGTAAACTTCATTCTATCATCCAGAAACTTTTTCATCAACTGTGCATAAGCTCCGTACTCATTATAATTAATCAAGCTAGTAGCATCCGTATAAATTCTTCCGTGAGAATTTAACTCATAAGATCTAAAAGAACCTCCGACTTGAATTTCAGCAAATTTTATAATATCTCTGAAATTATAGTTTGCATCTGAGTGATACATTTTAGAATTATCCACCAATCTCGATCCGCTTAAAACATCTGGATCATTTATAACTTGATTAAATGCATTTTTAAATTCAGCTGTACCTGGTAAAAAACGACCTGTATCTGCTGTAGATCTTGCCAAAGCATTGGCTTGTTGCGGATTCATACCTGCTAAAGTTCCTTGAATATAAGCTCCCGCATATTGTCCAAACCAAGTATTATCGTCTTTCCATTTTCTATTTACATTAATTCCTGTAAATACCATATCGTAAGAATGACCTCCATCCTCTCCTGTCATATACCCTCTCACGAAGAAGTTTTTTCCTCTAAACTCTAATTTATGCTGTTGCATAAAAAAGTCATTTAAATAATATCTGTTTGCTCCTTGGTAAACCGCATTTCCAGTTCCAAATTTACTCTGCCAGATAATTTCCAATCTTTCATCGCCAAAAGGTCTTCCGTGCAAAGAGAAATCAATTTTCTTATTAGCCGCTTTATTATCTGTCAAATCAATTTCGTTATAACCCGTTCTACTAACATTTGAATTCGGAAGAAGATTAGATGCTCCAACAGGAATCAATCCCATCGTTTCCAATTTTTGACCAACACCTCTAATATTTGTCGAAGCCTCATCACCATAAACGTTAATACCATCATAGTTAGGATCTGTTCTATCAATACCTGCTCTCGTTTTATCATTATAATTTGTTGCATACCAATCTGTAGCTTGCATATAAGTAAAGTTTGCTTTTGCTTGCAAAATATTTATTAAAAGCATGAGCGAATCGGATACCAAAATCATAAAAACTATTTGTTCCAGCTGCTTCTTGCGAAGTCGCACCATATTTAAAATAAGTTGAAACACCCTGATTGGTAAACGGACTTTTACTTGTCATAAATAAAATTCCATTAAAAGCATTTGCTCCATACAAAGCAGATGATGCTCCTGGAAGCAACTCAACACTTTGAACATCAATTTCTGAAACTCCAATCATATTCCCCAAAACAAAGTTTAATAATGGAGACGAGTTATCCATTCCATCTACCAACTGCATAAAACGAGTATTAGCCACAGTAGCAAATCCTCTCGTATTGATTGACTTGAATGACATACTACTAGTATTCATCTGCACTTCTTTCATGTTTTCTAAACCATCATAAAAAGAAGGAGAAGCAGTTTTTTTGATTTCCTGCACACCCATTCTTTCAATAGTTACAGGAGACTCTAGAATTCTTTCTGGTGTTCTCGATGCAGCAACAACGATTTCATCCAGTTTAGTTTCTTCATCTTTTAAAATCACATTCACTTTTTGATTTGCCGTTGTTACGCTTATCGTTTTAGTCTCAAATCCTACCGCAGAAACCTTTATAGACAAAGGCAATTTAGCATTAGTAGTTAATTTAAACGATCCGTCAAAATCAGTAGAAGCACCACTGTTTTCTCCGACAACAACAACATTGGCACCAGGGATAGATTGTTTGTTACCATCGGTAACCGAACCTGTAATTGTATTCTGTGCAAAGGACACTCCGCTGAATAACAACATAATTAGCAAGTAGACTCTCATTTTGGGTTAGTTTTTTGTTAGTATATATAGCCAAAATAAGCAAATATTTTAATATGCATAAAAAAATGTTAAATAAAATCGATATTTATCATTGTTTTGCACTATATTTTAACTATTCACTAATTGATTTTATTAAAATAAAAACAAAGAAAACCTAAAGAAAAATCAGTTTACTATGCATACATATAATATTTTATCAAAAAATTGAAAATTTCATAAAAATACATATGCGTAAAAAAATTATTGGCAATAAAAAAAAGCGAGACCTAAATCTCGCTTTTTTAACATATTTATATTTTGAAAAACAAACTTATTCTACCGTAACCGATTTTGCTAAGTTACGTGGCTGATCTACATTACAACCTCTCATTACAGCAATATAGTAAGAAAGCAATTGTAAAGGAATAGTAGTAACCAGTGGCGATAATGCATCTGAAGTATCTGGAATTTCGATTACATAATCTGCTAATTCGCGTACTTGAGTATCTCCTTTTGTAACTACCGCAATGATTTTACCGCTTCTTGATTTAATTTCCTGAATATTACTCACAATCTTGTCGTAATGTCCTTGTTTAGGAGCAATAACAATAACCGGCATATGTTCGTCAATTAAAGCAATCGGACCGTGTTTCATTTCGGCAGCTGGATAACCTTCTGCATGGATATATGAGATCTCTTTTAATTTCAATGCACCTTCTAATGCTACAGGGAAATTGTATCCTCTACCTAAATAAAGACAGTTTGGCGCATCTTTAAAAGCAGCAGACAATTTCTTTAGCTCTAGCATCAGTTTCTAACGCTTCAGACACTTTCTCAGGAATAATTTCTAATTCTTGTAGGTAAGTATGAAAATCTGTATTTGACAATGTCCCTTTTGCTTTTCCTAAACGTAAAGCAATCATAGTAAGAACTGTGATTTGAGTAGTAAACGCTTTTGTAGAAGCTACTCCAATTTCTGGTCCTGCGTGCGTGTAAGCACCAGCATGACTTTCTCTAGAAATAGAAGAACCCACTACGTTACATACTCCAAATACAAACGCTCCGTTTTCTTTAGCCAGTTTAATAGTCTGCCATAGTATCTGCAGTTTCCCCAGATTGTGAAATCGCTATAACTACGTCATCTTTATTTATAATTGGGTTTCTGTATCTAAATTCAGAAGCATATTCTACTTCAACAGGAATACGTGTAAATTCCTCAAAGATATATTCTGCTACTAACCCTGCGTGCCAAGAAGTTCCGCAAGCAACAATTAAAATTCTTTTTGCGTTTAAAAATTTCTCTAGATTATCCTCTACACCGGCCATCTGAACAATTCCTTCATTAGCATGAAGTCTTCCTCTGTAAGTATCTTTAATTACGCTTGGCTGTTCGTAGATTTCTTTAAGCATGAAATGATCATACCCGCCTTTTTCAATCTGCTCCAAGTTCATTTGAAGTTCTTGAATGTAAGGATCCACTAAAGAGTCATCTTGAATTTTTTCTAATTTTGATTGGCTTATGCAACCTGATATTCGCCATTTCGCCATCTTCTAAATAAACAGCATTAGAAGTGTACTCGATAAACGGTGAAGCATCAGAAGCAACAAAATACTCCCCTTCTCCAACTCCAATTGCCAACGGACTTCCTAATCTAGCCGCTACAATTTCGTTTGGATTTTTTCTATCAAAAACAGCAATTGCATACGCACCTACAACTTGGTTTAATGCAACCTGGACAGCTTTACCTAATTTAATATTTTCTTTCTTCTGAACCTCTTCTATTAAATTAACTAAAACTTCAGTATCTGTATCCGACTTAAAAGTATATCCTCTTTTGATAAGCTCTTCTTTCAAAGGAGCATAATTCTCAATAATTCCGTTATGGATAATTGCCAAATCTCCAGAATTAGAAAGATGAGGGTGAGAATTCACGTCATTTGGAACCCCGTGAGTTGCCCAACGCGTATGTCCAATTCCAATATTACCAATTGTTGAAAAACCCTCATTAGCTTTAGCTTCAAGATCAGAAACTTTTCCTTTGGTTTTACAAACTTTAATTCCCGATTCGTCGTCATATAACATAACGCCGGCACTATCATATCCTCTGTACTCAAGACGCTTTAATCCTTTTATTACAATAGGATAGGCATCTCGGTGACCGATATATCCAACAATTCCACACATATATATTTATTAATTTGGTTTCGTGTAGTAGACTTCAAGCCTCAATCTTTTCTTTTCCTGATCTGAGTCAGGAGCTCCTCCCTTTTTCCCTCCAAATAAGACTGTGCCTAAAGGACTCATAACTGATGTTCTTGGTGCTACAGATATAAGCTCATTTTTATTCTTCAATGCATTAAACGCAAGTACTGCTGAACTTTGAGAAACAACCAGACCTAAATCAACATTTTTTGCCGTTGCATCTTTTATCAGATTACGAATATGTCCTGTGATTCTAATTTTATAACTTTTTCCTCTTTTATCAGAATCAAGAGTAATTAATCCTCCATAGGTAGATAAAGCATCTGTAGAGTAATCTACTAAAACGGCATTATTTGTCAAATCGTATAAATAAACCCTATTTGGTTCTTCTGTGCCTTTCATTTTATCAGCATCGATGTAGAAAACCAAATTAGCTTCGTTAACTTTCCAGTTTTTAGTAGTAACATTATGCCTAATTTCATCTAATTCATCTGGAACATTATTTGGCTTATTTACAACCTGCCCGTTATCATCATAACCCATTACATCGGTCGGATTAAAAAGTTTTACAACTGCCAAAGATCCTTCTCCTCCTTTTAAATAGAGCTTATCGTCTCCATCTGTTTTATTTGCACTTGTAATAGCGTTCTGATATTCCGAACTTCGAGTATCTTGAAGAAAGTTAGCTGTACTAGATGTCGTTGCATTAATTCCTTTCAAATTCAAGACAATTGTTTTGTCTTCCATGGTACTATCAGTGTCTTCAGTTGACGCTGTTTTAGCTTTGTAGTAAATCGTAATTTTACCTTCACTAAAATTCATCAATGCCATATTGCTTGGACTAGACCCAGATTTTTCAACATTAAAATATAAACCTCTAAAATATTCCTGAAAAAGATCTTCTGTAGAAAGTTTTGATGCAACCGCTTTCAAGATTTTATCTTGAAAAAATTGCTTTTTTAAATGCAAACGCATTTCAGGCTTTACCCTTAAAAGCGTTTTGTTACCATCAGTTGTAATACTATCCTTGTACTCTTTCGCACTGAAAAAGAATTCCTCGTTTTCAAGTCTATTAGCACTATCATTTAATAATGCTCCAATTTTTTTACTATTAAATTCAGTATTTTGATCTGTGTAATAATATTGTGGCAACTGGCTACCTCCACTAAAGTAACTGGTTCTCATCTGGATTCCAGACTCGTAAATACTTAACTTTATTTTCCCGTTTTTATCTCCGTAAATAGAATCAAGCTCATAAGTATTATTCCCGTTAGCATCAGTAGCTGTAATATGACTGTAATACGGAATCTGTATTCTAACACTATCAATTACAGGAGATTCTCCAATTGTTGGAGAATAAGTAGCAAGCCCTAGCTGAGTAACAAAATTTGCAGTTGTAGTTCCAAAGAGCGGATTATCAAAAATACCCAAAGCATTGTTTGGAGCTATATTACTTGACTGAATAGGAGTCACTTCTTGATTATATGCTAAAACGTCGTATTTTACAGCTTCAAGTCCAAAATGATCATCACCAACTAAACCCTCACCAATCGCATTAAAATCTTTGTCACAAGAATATAAAAAAACAGCCATTACAGCTAAAAGAGTTTTCTTAAAAAAAGAAGTTCTATACATGTCTAATAATAAAATTAAAATTTAAAGTCCAAATGTTCTGTAGAAATTTGTATAAGCGTCAGCAAATGCATCTTTCGTGGCGAAAGGTAAAAAAGGTTTTCCTGAAGATTCTATAAATTTTGTTAAACTTGGGGAAACATTTTCTGACGCAATGATTACGCCATCAGAATGTAAAATACTAGCTTTTAAAACGTTCTCATAATTTGGCACTTCTAAATCTGATACTGCTTCATGAGGAACACCATCAAATTTAACTTTATTTATCATTTCTAAGTCTAAGTTCTCATCAAACGATTGCCCGTAAACAGAAGTAATAATTTTCGTTTCAGAAAACAA
Organism: Flavobacterium ginsengisoli; assembly: GCF_029625315.1. NCBI lineage: Bacteria > Pseudomonadati > Bacteroidota > Flavobacteriia > Flavobacteriales > Flavobacteriaceae > Flavobacterium > Flavobacterium ginsengisoli. The sequence goes on along the minus strand of NZ_CP121110.1, from coordinate 3,806,426 downwards.
TGCTTCATGTTTATAATAATGCTTCATATATATAGGAAGCATTGCCGCAAGCCAGCCATGAACATGTATAATATCTGGAACCCAGTTTAATTTTTTTACGGTCTCAACGACACCTTTGGCAAAGAAAATTGCTCTTTCATCATTATCAGGGTATAAAGCACCTTCTTCATCTGTAAAAGTTGCTTTACGTTTGAAATATTCATCATTATCGATAAAATAAACCTGAATTCTTTCTTTTGGAATCGATGCTACTTTAATAATCAATGGCATATCTAAGTCATTCACTACCAAATTCATCCCTGAAAGTCTTATCACTTCATGCAATTGATGTCTTCTCTCATTTATATTCCCATATCTTGGCATGAAAATTCTTATCTGGCCGCCTTGGTCATTAATCATTTTCGGAACGTCATAAGACATTAAAGAAACCTCATTTTCAGCCAAGTAAGGCACGACTTCAGATGATACATATAATATCCTCTTATCTTTCATAATAGTATTTTACTTAATTTTGGTAATAAAAACGTCGCAAAATTACAAAATTTTATGCAGTTTATAACTAATATATTATGTTTGCATAAATTTTAATAATACCTCAATGCATATTTTCTACAGTAAAGCAGCGTTGATAGCCTATCTTAAAACTATCAAAACCGCAAATTCAACTATCGGATTTGTACCTACAATGGGCGCTTTACACCAAGGACATTTGGCTTTAATGCAACGTTCGCTGAAAGAAAACAACGACACCGTAGTAAGTATTTTTGTCAATCCAACTCAATTTAATAATTCCGAAGATTTAGCAAAATATCCTAGGACACTAGAAGAAGATGTTAAGAAAATGCGTACATTAAGCGATAAAATTATTTTATACGCTCCTTCGGTTGATGATATTTATGAAGGAAATACCGTTTCGCAGACTTTTGATTTTGATGGATTAGAAAACCAGATGGAAGGAAAATTCCGTCCAGGTCATTTTAATGGTGTCGGAACAATTGTAAAACGCCTTTTCGAAATCGTAACGCCAACCAATGCTTATTTTGGCGAAAAAGATTTTCAGCGACTTCAAATTGTTAAAAAATTAGTCGAAAAAACAGGATTGCCAGTAAATATTGTGGGCTGTCCCATTTTTAGAGAAGAAAATGAACTTGCTATGAGTTCGCGAAACGAACGTCTAACTTCTCAAGAAAGAAAAGACGCTTCTATTATTTACAAAGTTTTGACAGAGGCAAAAGAGATCTTCCAAAATCATAGTCCGCAAGAAACAATCGAATTTGTAGAAAATTCTTTCAAAGACAACAAGGAATTTGAACTGGAGTATTTTGTTATTGCTGACGAATCTACACTTTTATCTATCGATCAGAAAGAGAATGATAAAAAATATCGTGCATTTATAGCGGTATTTGTTAATTCTATAAGACTGATTGACACCATTTCATTAAATTAATCTAACTTTGCATCATGCAAATTCAAGTTATAAAATCAAAAATTCATCGAGTTAAAGTAACCGGAGCCGATTTAAATTATATTGGCAGTATTACTATTGATGAAACTCTACTAGAGGCTTCAAACATTATTGAAGGCGAAAAAGTATCTATTGTTAACATTAATAATGGCGAGCGTTTTGAAACTTACGCTATTAAAGGCGAAAAAAATTCAGGAGAAATTACTTTAAATGGTCCTGCGACTAGAAAAGTACAAAAAGATGATATCATCATTATTATTTCTTATGCTACACTGGATTTTGAAGAAGCAAAAACCTTCAAGCCTTGGATCATTTTCCCAAATGAAAACGACAATTCTTTAACCTAAGATTTTCTTTTTCTTACCGAATTCCCCTACTTTGTCAAAAGCCAATTTTGCACAAAAAATCCTTCTTTTGTCTTAATCGAAAAATGATTTTGGCGCTAAAATACTCTGCTTCAATTTTTAACCCACTTAGTAAAGAAGCAAATAAAATAGTATATTGCTACACTATTTTCAATACTTTTTTAATTCACTGAAATGCCACAAATCATGAAAAAAGTTTACCTACTATTTTTATTAATTTCGTTTTCATCGTTTGCCCAAAAAACGTTCGACAACATTAAATCGGAGAAACTCGGAGAAGAACGCAGAATTACAATTGGACTTCCTGCTTCTTACGAAACCAATAAAGACAAAAAATATCCGGTTCTATATTTATTGGATGGAGATTATTTATTTGATCCCTTTTCAGGAGCCGTTAGTTACGGAACTTATTGGGATGACATTCCAGAAATGATTATCATCGGAATTCATCAAAATAAAGATGGAGAGCGTTATGACGACTCAACAATTGATCAAAATGAAGGTCTTCCGTTTGAAAAAGGCGCAAAATTTTTCGAATTCATCGGAGCTGAGTTAGTGCCATATATTGAAAAAAATATCGCACCTCACCTTTTAGGCTTATTGCAGGTCACGATGTAACAGCAAGTTTTGCTAATTTTTATTTGTATAAAGAAATGCCGCTTTTTAATGCATACATCTGTTTAAGCCCTGAGCTTGCTCCAAAAATGGAAGTGCGCATTGCAGAGAAATTTGCCAAAGTAAAAAAACCAATTTTCTATTACCTTTCTGCTGGAGAAGGCGATATTAAAAAAATTAAAGAGCCAATAGATAAATTAAACAGTAATATTAAAATTGCTAATAATTCGTTAGTGAATTATAAATATGATGTATTTAAAGGCGCAACACATTATACAGAAGTATTGCATTCTATACCAAGTGCATTGTACCATATTTTTGAAGCTTATCGACCTATAAATTCTGCCGAATATAACGACAAAATTGCGGTTCTTCAAGAAGGTTACGCTGAATATTTAGAAAAAAAATACGCTGACATGTCTGAAGTTTTAGGAGTTCAGATTCCAGTTCGAATGAGCGATTTTAAAGTAGTGGAAAGTCTTATTTTAAAAAGAAATGCATACAGCGAACTAGGAAAAATGGCAGAAATAGGAAATGTAAATTACCCGAAAGCCATGTTAGGAGAATATGAGTTAGGATTAATGTATGAAAAACAAGGCGATCCTAAACATGCATCAAGAAAATACCAAAATGCTTCGCAAATGGAGCCAATTGGCGATTTGAACAAAGACTTGATGTATGAGAAAATTGACGAAATGAATACACTTGCCAAAAAAGTAAATAATGTCAAAAGTTAAAACTTCCTTTTTCTGCCAAAACTGCGGAACTCAATATGCCAAATGGCAAGGGCAGTGCAACGCATGCAAAGAATGGAATACGATTGCCGAAGAAATAATTCAGAAACAGGATAAGGTTGCTTGGAAAAGCGAACCTACTCCAACAAGCAAAGCGCCAAAACCTTTAAAAATTAACGAGATTGATTCTGCTCAAGAAGTTCGAATGGACACAACGGACAGCGAATTGAATCGTGTTTTAGGAGGCGGACTTGTTCCTGGATCTTTAACGCTTTTGGGTGGTGAACCCGGCATCGGAAAAAGTACACTTTTACTTCAAGTTTCTCTTAAATTACCTTATAAAACATTATATGTTTCTGGTGAAGAAAGTCAGAAACAAATAAAAATGCGTGCAGAAAGAATTACGCCAAACAGCGACAATTGTTATATTCTTACTGAAACTAAAACGCAAAATATCTTCAAACAAATTGAGACCATTCAGCCTGAAGTAGTCATAATTGACTCTATTCAGACTTTACACACAGATTATATCGAATCGACTGCCGGAAGTATTTCTCAGATTCGCGAAACCACAGCAGAATTAATCAAATTTGCTAAAGAAAGTAATATTCCAGTAATCTTGATTGGACATATTACCAAAGACGGAAACATCGCTGGTCCAAAAATTTTGGAACATATGGTAGATACCGTTTTGCAGTTTGAAGGTGATAGAAACCATATTTACCGAATTTTACGTTCGCTAAAAAACCGTTTTGGCTCAACATCAGAACTTGGAATTTACGAAATGCTCGGTAGCGGATTACGAGAAGTCAGCAATCCTTCTGAGATCCTGATTTCTCATAAAGACGAAGAATTATCTGGAACAGCAATTGCCACAACTCTTGAAGGCATGCGTCCGTTAATGATCGAAATACAATCTTTGGTTAGTACAGCTGTTTACGGAACACCTCAAAGAAGCACAACAGGCTATAATGCAAAAAGACTAAACATGATTTTGGCTGTTTTAGAAAAAAGAGCCGGATTTCGTTTAGGTGCAAAAGATGTTTTCTTGAATGTTACAGGAGGAATTTCTGTTGACGATCCTGCTATTGATTTAGCGGTTGTAGCGGCAATTTTATCGTCTAATGAAGATATTCCTGTTGGAAAAGGTTTCTGTTTTGCTGGCGAAGTCGGACTTTCTGGCGAAATTCGTCCTGTAAATCGTGTGGATCAGCGCATTCAAGAAGCTGAAAAATTAGGCTTCGATACTATCTTTGTTTCTAAATACAACAAAATTGCTTTAAAGAATACTGGAATTAAAATTGAACTTGTTGCAAAAATTGAAGATGTCGCAAGTATACTTTTTGGTTAATTTTTTCTTTTTGCCACGAATTACACAAATTAAACACGAATTTTATTTTAAATTTAAAATCTGAATTTATACATTTTACATTATCTAAAATTAATTCGCGTAATTCGTGACAAACAAAAAATACTACGTTTCAAAAATTTCTAAATTCTTTTGAAAACCAACTTTATGAATTTTCCAAAACAAAAAATATACAAAGCATTAAAAATACTTGCCGCAATATTGGTTTTACTTTGCGTTGGACTTTATTTTTTTCGCAACTCACTTTTAAATCAAGCAATTGCAAAAGTGACACACAAAATGGCTGTTCAGTACAACAGTAATTTTTCTGTAGAATCTGCTTCTTTTGATGGATTATCAACCATACATTTAACAAATGTTGTGCTAGCACCTATAAATGCAGACACACTTGTAAAAATAAAAAACGTAGAAACCAGCATCAGTTTAAGCAATTTATTGATTGGAGATGTACAGGTTGGAACTTTAAAAGTCGACAACGGTTATATCCAACTAGTAAAAAAAGGCAACAAACGAAATTTTGATGCTTTTCTAAAAAGAGATCGTGAAGAAACAGACTCAAACGAAAAACGTAAATACGCCGCTTTTGCTTACAGAATCATTTCTAAAGTGCTGAATTTGGTTCCAACCGATATGGATTTGAAAAACTTCAAATTCAAAATCAACGACAATGACAAACTAACTTCTATTGATGTAGACAAACTGGTTTTAAACAACAAACAATTAGAAACCAATCTTCACGTTCAAGCAAAAGATTTTGATCAGCGTTGGAATATTAAAGGTTTTGCCGATCCGAGAAATAAAAAGGCAGATATTCGCTTTTTCAACTTAGATACTGGTGCCATTCGTGTGCCTTATTTAGATCAACGCTACAATTTAAAAGCAAGTTTTGATTCTATTCGTCTAAATGTTCAAAACATTGACAAAAGTGGCGGCGAACTGCATATTGACGGTTTTACTTCTATCGCCAATCTTACAATCAATCACCCGAAAATTGCCAGCAAAGATGTGGTTATAAAAAATGCGCGTTTTGATTACCGCTTTTTATTGGGAGACAGTTTTATTTCGATTGACAGTACTTCGACTATGCAGTTGAATAAAATTAAAGTCCGTCCGTACATTTCTTACGATACAGAAAAAGACACAATTTATACTTTGAAAGTCGATATTCCGAAAATGAAAGCGCAAGATTTTATCGTTTCGCTTCCAGATGGTTTGTTCACGCATTTTCAAGGCATGCAGGCCACTGGAAACTTCGATTATAAACTGGATTTCAAATTCAATAAAAACAAACCAAATACGCTTGTTTTTGACAGCAAATTAAACAAAGAAGATTTGCGAATTACTAAATATGGCGAAGCAGATTTAAATAAATTAAATGGCGAATTTGTATATCGAGCGATTATTCAAAATGTATTGCAAAGACCAGTTTTAGTTGGAAATGCCAATCCTAATTATACTCCGCTAGACCAAATTTCTCCATATTTAAGAAAATGTGTTTTAACGACCGAAGACCCTTCTTTCTTCTCGCACCGCGGATTTATAAATGAAGCTTTCAAACAATCAATTCTTAAGAACATTCGAACTAAGAAATTCTCTCGCGGTGCCAGCACAATCAGCATGCAGTTAATTAAGAATGTCTTTTTAACTCGTGAAAAAACGCTTTCGCGAAAGCTTGAAGAAATTCTGCTAGTTTACATTTTAGAAAACAACCGAATTGTTAGTAAGGAAAGAATGCTAGAGGTTTATTTCAATATTATCGAATGGGGACCAAATGTGTACGGAATTGGCGAAGCGAGTCATTTCTATTTCCAAAAAAGTCCTTCGGCTTTAAATGTTGATGAATGTTTGTATTTAGCAACGATTATTCCGAAACCTAGAAAATTCATGTATCAGTTTAATGACCAAGGTAATCTGAAGGATTATGCTATTAAAAACCAAAATTTCCTGAAGAATTTGATGTTTAGAAGAGGGCTTTTAGTTCCAGAAGACACAATTGGTCTATTGCCTGTTTATATTTCTGGAAATGCACGTTCTTTAATAAAAATTAAAGTTCCAGATTCGACAGCAATCAAAACAGATTCTTTGGCTGTCGATGATGAATTTGATTTGTAAATAATACTTAACCGCAAAGTCCGCAAGGATTTACGCAGAGAACGCAAAGTTTTAGAAAACAATTCCTTTTGCGAGCCTTGCGTAAATCCTTGCGGACTTTGCGGTTAAAAAACAACTATTTAAAGTTCTTTAAAAACTCTTCTTTATAAGTTGGCGAAACTTCAATTTCAGTTCCGTCGTTCAATGTTACAATTCCGCCTTTATTATACGATTTCACGCAATTGAGATTGATAATATGCGATTTATGAACACGAATAAAAGGCAAAGGCAAAATCTCTGAAAAATGCTTCAGAAATCGGCAGACCATTTTTTTTGCTCCATTGTTTAAATACAAATCAGTAAAATTTCCGTTTCCGCGAAGACGCACGATATCTTCCATTTTTACGACTTCAAAACCTTCAAGCGTTGGAAGAATGACTTGTTGTTTTTCTGGTTTTTGTTCGTGGAAATTCTCAACAATAATTTTATTTCGATTGAAGATTTCATGATTCAAAATCTGATGATGCACTTTGTTTACCGCAATAATCAGTTCTTCAATGCTAATTGGTTTTAAAAGATAATAAGTCGCACTTTGATTTAAAGCACGAAGCGAATATTCAGAAAAAGCGGTTACAAAAATGGTTTCAAATTGTAGCTCTTTGCAGGCTTCTAAAACATCAAAAGCATTTCCGAAAGGCATTTCTACATCTAAAAAAACCAATTGCGGTTTAATTTCATGCAACAACGGAACGGCTTCTTTTATATTCTGCGCTTCGCCAACAACCTCAACTTGCGGACAATATTTGCTCAAATAATTTTTAAGCACTTCGCGCGCTGCCAATTCATCTTCGACAATTACGCTTTTTATTTTCTGCAAAGTCATCATATTTTATCAATTAATGGAAAAACAATTTGAACGATCGTGCCTGATTTTGGTTCTTCTTTTTCTGAAATAGTAAACGAAATATCCTTTTTGTATAATTCGTTCAAAAGGTCAATTCTTTCTTTAGTATTATTTAAACCTCGAGATTCGTAAATTTTCTGGTTGGTCGTTTTGAGTTCACGGCTTTTGGTTAAACCAATTCCGTTGTCGTCAATAATCACATTAATTTTTCCGTTTTTATACTCAAATCGAAGCGACAAAAAACCTTTCTTGTCCAAATAACGCAATCCGTGCCAAATGGCATTTTCTAAATGCGGTTGCATAATCATATTCGGAACAAAAACTCTTTCGGTATCTAGAGATTCATCAACCACAATTTCAAAGTCAAATTTATCCTGAAAACGCAGGTGTTCTAAATCGAGATATTTCTTTAATTGCTCTACTTCTTTGTCCAACGAAATAAAATCTTTATTAGAATTTTCCATCATATTTCGCATCAAATTTGAATAAGAAGTCAAGTATTTATTGGCTTCCAATTCTTTGTTTTCGGCAATAAACTGATTGACACTATTCAAACTATTAAAAATAAAATGCGGATTCATTTCACGGCGCAATGACTGTAAAGCGATTTCTTTGTTTTTGATTCTGATAGAATACAATGCTTTTACAATGAAGAAAAACAAAAGCAACAACAAACCAATTGAACCTAATAGGAAATAATTGAAAGAGTTTTTCTTCGAAATCAATTCGTCTTTTAAAACCTTTTCTTTTTCAAGCTGACGAATTTTATCTTCTGTAACCTGAAAAGTTTTAGCATCAATTAAAGTAGTATCGGATTTTATTAACTGCTCGAAATTATCAAAAAACTGTTCGTACAAAGCCATGCTTTCCTTGTCTTCGCCTTTTGTTTTATAATATTTAATTAAAGAAGACAAACTCTTTCTGGCTTCAGATGAATTTCCTTTTTGAAAAGATAAATTATAGGCTTCTTTTAAAGAAGAAATGGCTTTTTCTGGTTCTTTCTTTTCAAAATAAAGTGAAGCCAGCGATTGCAATTGTTTTATTTCTGTGGTAAAATCGTTGTTGGTTTTAGCATCAGCAAGCAATTTTTCGTTAATGGCAAGTGCTTTGTCAAACTGATTATCAGCAACGTAAACTTTTGCGATTTCGTTTTTAATTTTAACTTCTTCTGGTTTGTCTTTAGCGTATTTTAAAGCTTTTTTATAACTTTCAATTGCAACTGCTTTGTCATTTAACTGCAAAGAATTCTGTGCTTTCTGTACATATGCTTCACTTACTTCAGCGACTTTTTTGTCTTTTTTCAGCAATTCAATATTCGAATCAACATAATTGGTCTGACTTGCAGGATTAGATTGATTTCTGAGTCGGTTAGCATCATTTTGGTTTATTTTTTCTTCAGATGCATCTTTGGTTAGAGAACCTGCCGCTTCATAGTTCTTAATCGCAGAATCGAAGTTTTTTTGGTTTTCCTGAACTTTGGCCAAACTTCTGGTGACACGCGTTTTATCTTCGGTTAGTTTTAATTTGGTATAAGAATTTAAAGCTCTTTTAAAATACTCTTCTGCTTTTGCATTATCGCCTTTGCTTAAAAAATCATTAGCCAGCTTTTCATAGTTTTGAGCAATTTTCGATTCATCGTTTTCATCTAAAGATTTAGATAATTCTTCAGCGGTTTTACTTATTACGGCTTTACTCTTTTTTTCGCTTTTTTCAGGAAGTGACTGCGCAGTTATTTCTTGAGGAAATAAAAACGCTAAAAAAAGCAGACTAAAAACAATTAACACATGACGTTTCACAAACAAGTTATTTAGAAAGTGTAAAGTAACTTAATTTCAAATTCCTATCCTATAACATTCACCAAGTCAAAAGGCTTGTTGACCCATTCTCTCAAAAATACGTTTTTTCGATCAATACTTTTACCTCGTAATCTTAAAAACCATCATTATGAAAAAACTATTTTACTTCTCTTTTATCCTTTTTTCTCAGTTTATTATCGGACAAGTTTCTGGAAATGTCAATTATCAGAATCAATATCGTCGCAAATACTACAATTGATATTGGTTTTCCGTCTAGCGAAGGTATTGTAGCAACTGTAAAAGGTCTTGCTAATGTTAAAGCAGATACTTATACGGCAATTTTCAGCACTACTCAAACGGGCAAAACAACCAAAGAAGTCAATGATTTGCTTGACCAGAGAATTGAACGTTCGCTTAACGAAATCAAACTTAAAAAAGGCGTTGAGATTTTTGTGGATATGATTTCTTTTGTTCCTGTTTATGAATATGAAGTCGAGAAAAAGATTTTCAGCCGTAAAACGTACAATGAAGTTCCTGTGGGATTTGAGTTAAAGAAAAACATCCACATAAAATTTTCCGATCCAAATCAGTTGAACGATTTTATTTCGATTTTATCAAATCATGAAATATACGATTTGGTTCGAGTTGATTATTTCTCCAATTCATTAGAAACCATCAAAAAGGAAATGATGAACAAAGCCAAACTGCTGATTCAGGAAAAAATCAAGAACTATGAACTTCTTCTTGGAGAGACATTTACAAACGTTGAAAAAAGAATTACCGATGGTTTTGTTGTGAATTTACCAGTAGAAATGTACAAATCGTACGAAGCGTATAATAGTTCTTCTTTAAACTTAAAAAAATCGGCAGATGTTAATCAAGCCAATAAATCGACTACGCTTTATTACCAGCCTATTTTTGGTAAAGAATTCGATTTCATCATTAATTCTTCGGTTCTGGAACCTGTTATTCAAGTACAATATGAAGTAAAGATTTTTATTAACAGAGAAAAAGAAAAGAAGCAAGTTGCCAAAACAGACAAAGAATTTATTCTGATTACTCCAAATGGCGATTTAAAAAACCTGAATATCAATACTCCAAAACAAATACATTAATCTGGAAAGTTTCACCAAGTCAAAAGACTGTTTCACCATTTGTCCAAAAAGTGAGCTTTTTTAGTTTTTAAGTTTGATCTATAATCATTCAATTAAAAACTAAAATCATGAAATCAAATCTTTTTATAACAGCGCTTTTGGCTTCAGCAATATTTTTTGCAAGCTGTAATTCGTCTAATGCAAAACCAGTAAAAAACACAGAGATCGAAAAGCCAGATTCGGCTGAAACGACCAAAATTCAAGTCGCTCTTTTATTGGACACTTCTAACAGTATGGACGGATTAATCGATCAGGCGAAATCAAGATTATGGAACATTGTAAACACTTTGACGACTTTAAAATACGAAGGAAAAACTCCAGACATCGAAATCTCTTTATACGAATATGGAAACGATGGTTTATCTGAAAGATCGAATTACATCAGACAAGTAACACCTTTATCGACAGATCTCGATTTGATTTCGGAGAAATTATTTGCTTTAAGAACTAATGGCGGAAGTGAATATTGCGGCGCTGTAATTCAAGATGCAACTAAGGGATTAAAATGGGCTTCTGACAAAAACAGCATGAAACTGATTTACATTGCAGGAAATGAAGGTTTTGATCAAGGAAGAATAAGTTATAAAGAAACAATTAGCGATGCTTTAAAAAATAATATTTATGTGAATACTATTTTCTGTGGAGACAAAACAGAAGGCATTAATTCATTTTGGAAAGACGGCGCAGATCGCGGAAAAGGAAAATATTTCAATATCGATTCAGACAAAGCGGTTCAATATATTGCAACACCATATGACGATGAAATCGCTAAATGTGATGAAAAAATCAATAAAACCTATATCAATTACGGAGCGAAAGGTGCCGATAAAAAAAGAAACCAGATAATGCAGGATCAGAATGCTAAAAAAGTTTCGGCTTCCAATTATACCGATCGTGCCGTAAGCAAATCAAAAGCCGTTTATAAAAATGATACTTGGGATTTGGTAGATAAAGTAAAAGATGATGCCGGAGCAATTTCGAAAATCAAAAAAGAAGAATTACCGATCGAACTGCAAAACAAAAGCACTGCAGAATTGCAAAAAATAGTGACCGAAAAAACAAAAGAAAGAGAAACAATTCAGAAAGAAATTAGTGTTTTAGCTAAAAAGCGTCAGCAATATATTGATACTGAAGCTAAAAAAACTAAATCTCAGGATGATCTTGGAAATACAATTAACTCTTCTATTCTAGCTTTCGCTAAAGTAAAAGGCTATACGGTTGAGAAATAAAAATCCAAATGAAAAAGAAAATCTTCTTTCTGCTGTTTACAGTGATTCCGTTGATTTGTTTGAGTTGTGAAAATAAAAAAGAGAAAACAAAAGACACAAGAACTAAAAAACCGATCTATTCTTATGAAAAGAAACTAAAAAATGAAATAACTGAAGTAAGGAGCTTCTTGGGAAATCTCCAAAATACAATTCAGATGTGGCATTATTTTTAGATATGAAGATAGAATCTGGAAGAAATCGGTTTTTTATTTATGATTTAAAAAACAACAAATTACTGGATAAAGGTTTGGTTGGACACGGTTCTGGTTCTGAAACAGGAATTCCTGGGGAACTAAAATTCAGCAATGTTAAAAATTCAAATTGCAGTTCGTTAGGCAAATACGCCATTGGCGGTTCGTATGTTGGAACATTTGGAAAAGCCTATAAATTGTATGGTTTAGACAAAACCAACAATAACGCTTTTGATCGAAATATAGTGCTTCATAAATACTCAGAAATTCCTTTTGATGAACAGCCTTACCCAATTTGCAATAGTTTGGGATGTCCAATGGTAAACGAAAAATTCTTCGGAGTTCTCGAAAAACTAATTGACAATTCTAAAAAGAAAATAATTCTAGTGATGTACTATTAAATCTATTTTTATTTAACAGTAATAATCATATATTTCCCATTAATTTAAATTTGACCTCATGAATAAAAAAGTAATTCTATTCATCATATTATTGATCAGCGCTTTCGCGAATGCACAAAAGCCAATTTTTACAACAGCAAAAGTAAAAGCCGCAACTGTATATTTTAATGTCTGCCGAAATTTCTCAGACTGCAAGTACCACTTTGCCTGCAGGAACAAGTGAAATTGTCATTAAAAATGTGGCTTCGTATTTAAATGAAAATTCAGTGCAAATTGGCGCTCCAGCAAATGTAACGGTATTGTCTGTTCAGTTTACCAATAATTATATTTCAGAATATGAAACAGATTCTAAATCGCCTTTAATCAAAAGAGTTAATGATAGTATTGTTTTGGTTCAAAAAGAACTTCAAAAAGTAGTCAATACGATTAATTCAGAAAACAAAACCATGCAGTTACTCGATCGAAACCAACAGATTTCGGGAGTAAATTCTGGATTGAACGTTGCTGAATTAATGAAAATGGTAGATTATTATAAAAACAAACAAATCGAAATTGCCAATAATATCAATACCTTAACCGATAAACAGAAAAAACTTGACGAGACACTTCAGAAACTGAACAATAAACTTGAGTTTGATACAAACAAAGAAGAACGAACTTCATCAGGCAAATTAATTGTTCAGGTAATGAACACTGCAGCAGGAATTGTTCCGTTAGAGATTTCGTATTTAACACAAAGCGCATCTTGGACACCATTTTATGATTTGCGTACCGAAAGTGTAAATGCACCAATCAATATGGTTTATAAAGCACAGGTTGTTCAGAATAGTGGCATCGACTGGAAAAAAGTAAAACTGACATTATCCAGCGGTTATCCAAACCAAAACAATCAAGCTCCAATATTAAGTTCTTGGTTTTTAAGAAACAATGCCAATTATGGTTACAATCAAAGAGCTGTTGCCAACCAATTGCAAAGTAGTGCTTACGGAGAAGTGAAAGATAAAGCAATTGAAGACGTCGTAGTATCTTCATTGCCAAAGATGAAAAAATCTTCGGTTTCTGATTTTACAACTGTTGCAGAAAACCAACTTAATATAGCTTTTGATATTGATATTCCGTACGATATTCTTTCTAATGGAAAAGTACATAGTGTTTCTCTAAAAGAAATTAAACTTCCAGCAACATATAAATATTACGCTGCTCCAAAAGTAGAAAACGAGGCTTTCCTACTTGCCGAAATTGCAGATTACAGCAAATACAATTTATTGCAAGGCGAAGCGAATATCATTTTTGAAGGGATGTATGTTGGAAAAACATTTATAGAACCAAGTCAAACCAGTGATACTTTGAATTTAAGTATGGGGCGCGACAAAAAAGTTTCTATAAAACGTGAAAAAGTAGCAGACAAATCGGGAACGAAGTTTTTGTCTTCTAGAAAAGAACAAACTTTTACCTACGACATTACCGTTCGAAATAATAAAAAAGAATTGGTTGAACTTTTATTAAAAGATCAATATCCGTTGACAACCAATAAGGAAATCGAGGTAGAATTATTACAAAGTGACAGCGCAAAAGTAAATTCTGAAACAGGAATCTTAACTTGGCAATTACAGCTGAAACCAAATGAAACCAAGAAGATCAGAATAAGTTATCGTGTAAAATATCCTAAAGATCAGGTTTTAAATTTATAATATCTCCTAAAAAATAAATCCCGATAGTTTCTCAGCTATCGGGATTTTATATTTATTTAATTTGCTAATTACGGTGCTGGATCAGGAAATATAGCCTGAACCGCGTCAATTTCTGCTAAGATTTGTTTAGAAAGCGTGACATCAATTGTATCGATGTTTTCTTTTAATTGTTCTAATGTCGTAGCTCCAATAATAGCACTTGTTAAGAATGGTTGTTGCAAAACGAATCCCATTGCCAATTGCGTTAGCGTTAAACCATGTTTTTTAGCGATTTCCAGATACAATTTTGTTGCTTCGGTACATTGGTCGCTATTGTAACGTTTGTATTGCGGAAAAAGATTAATTCTCGCTTTTGGATGACTTTCTCCAGTTAAGAATTTTCCAGTCAAGACGCCGAATGCTAAAGGCGAATATCCAAGCAAACCAACATTTTCATATTTTGAAACTTCTGCAGAATTCACTTCAAACAAACGATTCAATAAAGAATACGGATTTTGAACAGTTTTGATTCTTGGAAGATTGTTGTATTTGCTTTCTTCCAAAAGGCGCATCATTCCCCAAGCGTTTTCATTAGAAACTCCAATGTGTTTGATTTTACCTTCTTTAATTAATCCATCGAAAGTTTCTAAGATTTCTCTAAAGTTATCTTGCCAAACATCATCGTGCCCGTGAAAAGCACGCTGTCCAAAATTATTCGTTTTTCTTTCTGGCCAATGCATTTGATACAAATCGATATAATCTGTTTGCAGTCTTTTTAAACTATTTTCAACCGCGTATTTAATACTTGCTGGAGAAAAATCCAGTTTCTCACGCATATATCCAAAATTCGGATTCGGACCCGCAATTTTAGACGCTAAAACAACTTTATCTCTATTTCCCGATTTCTTAAACCAAGTTCCAATAATTTTTTCTGTGCTTCCGTAAGTCGCTTCACTCGCAGGAACCGAATACATTTCGGCTGTATCGAAGAAATTTACGCCTCTTTCAAGAGCATAATCCATTTGTTCATGTCCTTCTTCTTCTGTATTCTGCTGTCCAAAAGTCATTGTTCCAAGACAGATTTTACTAACTTTTATATCGGTGTTAGGTAATGTAGTGTATTTCATTCTTTTGAGATTCTAAGGTTCTAAGTGGCTAAGATTCTAAGTTTTCTTATTTTGAGTTATAAAGCCTCAAAGTTACGAAGTGATTGTGCAATGCGAAAGGAGACAAGAGTTAAAAAAAGAATAAGATTCTTTTTTAAGAGGCTAAGGTACTAAGGTTCTGAGATTCTAAGTTTTTTTCTAAATAAAAAAGGGCACAAAGTAAAACTTTGAACCCTTTTTTTTAAATCTTAGAAACTTAGTATCTTAGAACCTTAGCAACTTTAGTTAATGCTATTCAACATCTCCGCAATCTCATCTAATCTTGGAGTCAAGATGATTTCGATTCTTCGGTTTTTAGCTTTTCCTTCCGGAGTCGCATTGCTTGCCAGAGGAGAAAATTCACTTCTTCCTGCTGCTGTTAGTTTTTGTTTATTGATTTTTGGGTTTTCGCTTAAAATAGCAACAATTGCAGTTGCTCTTTTTGTAGATAAATCCCAGTTGTTTGCAATTGGTCCTGAACCTGCGTACGGATCGTCGTCTGTATGTCCTTCGATAAGAACAGAAAGATCTGGATTGTCACCTAAAACTTTTCCAAGTTCTACAACTGCTCTTCTACCTTCTGCACCAACAGCCCAGCTTCCAGAATTGAAAAGCAATTTGTTTTCCATAGAAACATATACTTTTCCGTTTTTATGTTCTACAGTCAAACCTTTACCTTCAAAACCAGTTAATGCTTTAGATAAAGTTTCTTTCAGTTTACGCATTGCTTCTTCTTTCGCGACAATCATATCTTCTAATTCTTTTAGACGATTTGCCGTTTTGTCTAAACGGGCTTGTTCTTCTGCAAGAGCTTTACCTTTTGCTTCTAATTGTGCTAACAATTCGCGGTTTTTAGCCAAGTTTTTCTCTAATGCATCGTTGCTGTTTTTCTCTAACGCATTATACGAATCTTGTAAAACTTTATATTTATTTTGAGCCGCCGCTAAATCTGCTTTTTGTTTTGCCAAATCATCATTAGCACTTGCTAAATCTTTAGTCAGTTTATCGCGATCGACTTCTAACTGATTCTTTGCTTTCTTTAAATTTTCATTTTCATCAGCAATAGAACGACTTTCTTTCTTCAAATCTGAGTATTTGGTTTCTAAATCATTGTAAATTTTCTTAGAAACACATGACGTTGTGGACAAAGCTAATGCTAGTAATCCGATGGAGGCTTTTTTAATCATCTTTAATTGATTTTATTTAGGCGTTTAATCTTTTAAACTTCGTAAAAAACCAATCCTAGAAATTTTGCAAATTCTAAGCATTGATTTTAAACCGAGATATTCTCAACAAGAACAATACCAAAAATTAGTCAATTTCGACTAAAATCGGACAATGATCTGAATGCATAGCGTCTGGTAGTATAACAGCTCTTTTTAGCCTGTTTTCTAAAACATTGCTAACTAAATTATAATCGATACGCCAGCCTTTATTATTTCCTCTCGCTCCTGCACGGTAACTCCACCATGAATAATGATGTGGTTCTTTGTTAAAATGACGGAAACTGTCGATAAAACCAGATTTCATAAAAGTATCTAACCAAGCGCGTTCTGCCGGAAGAAATCCAGAAACCGTTTTGTTACGAACCGGATCATGAATATCTATTGCTTCGTGACAGATATTATAATCTCCGCATATAATCAGATTCGGAATCGTAAGTTTCAATTCATTGATATAATTTTGAAAATCATCCATAAACATAAATTTATGGTCCAATCTTTCAATATTTGTCCCAGACGGAAGATACAAACTCATTACAGAAACATCGTCAAAATCTGCACGAAGATTTCTTCCTTCAAAATCCATATGATGAATTCCTGTTCCGTAAACAATATTATTTGGCTTTGTTTTCGAAAGAATAGCTACTCCGCTGTATCCTTTTTTGGTTGCAGGATAGTAATATTGAAACGGATAACCCGCGGCAGTAATATCGTCTACAGGAATTTGATCTTGTGTAGCTTTTATTTCCTGAAGACAGATAACATCAGGATTTGCTTGTTGCGACCACTCGATAAACCCTTTGTTTATTGTCGCTCTAATTCCGTTTACATTATAAGAAATAATTTTCATCAGTGATTTTTTTAGGATTTCAAATGTAATAAAAAAGTGCAAAGTTTATCTTGGAAACAATGAAAAGTAGACTTTTTTGTTATCTTTGTTCGCTGTTCTAATAATTTAAAAGTAGTACATGGGTTTAGTTACCGCGAAAGAAGTTGCAAAGGCAATAAATGTTGAAAAGTACGGGGTTCTCGGTACTTTTTCTGGCTGGATTCTTATGAAGGTTCTTAAGATCTCGACCCTTAATAAAATTTACGATCGTAATAAACATTTGACAGACCTTGACTTTTTTGAATGGAATTTTGGACGAAATGGAAATTAAGTTCGAAATCCCTGAAGAAGATTTAAAGCGTTTGCCAAAAGATGGTGCGTATATTACCATTTCAAATCATCCGCTTGGTGGAATTGATGGAATTTTGCTTTTGAAATTAATGCTTGAAAGAGAGCCAAATTTCAAAATCATTGCCAATTTTCTGTTACACAGAATTGTTCCAATGAAAAAATACATTATGCCAGTTAATCCTTTTGAAAATCATAAGGATGCAAAATCGAGCGTAATTGGTATTAAAGAAACATTACGCCATTTAAGCGACGGAAAGCCTTTGGGGATTTTTCCCGCTGGTGAAGTTTCGACTTATAAAGATGGCAAATTAGTAGTTGACAAACCTTGGGAAGAAGGCGCGCTGAAATTAATCAGAAAAGCAAAAGTTCCTGTTGTTCCAATTTACTTTCATGCTAAAAACAGTAAATTATTCTACTGGCTTTCTAAAATTGATGACACTTTGCGTACAGCAAAATTACCTTCTGAGCTATTAACTCAGAAAGATCGTGTAATTAAAGTTCGTATTGGAAAGCCAATTTCTGTAAGCGAGCAAAACGAAATCGAATCTTTCGAAGAATATTCAGAATTCTTGAGAAAGAAAACCTACATGCTTGCCAATCCTTTTGAAAAAGACACGAAACTGATTGACACAGCAAGTTTAAAAATACCAAAAGCGCCTAAAAAAATCGTTACTCCTGCAAACGAGTCAAAACTTATTGACGAAGTTCAAGCATTAAGAGATAGTGACAGCAGGTTTTTACAAAGTAAAAACTATGAGGTTTTCTTTGCAAGCGCAAAAGAAATTCCGAACATTTTACACGAAATAGGCCGTTTACGCGAAATTACTTTTCGTGAAGTTGGAGAAGGAACAAATGAATCTATTGATATAGATGAATACGATCAATATTATCACCATATGTTTTTATGGGATGATGAAACCAAAAAAATTGCTGGAGCATACCGTATGGGATTAGGTTCTGAAATCTATCCAAAATACGGAATTGAAGGTTTTTACTTGACTGATCTTTTCAGATTTGAACCAGAACTTCATGATATGATGCACAAATCGATCGAAATGGGACGTGCATTTATCGTAAAAGAATATCAGCAAAAACCAATGCCTTTGTTCTTATTATGGAAAGGTATTATTCACACCACTTTGCGTCATCCAGAACACAAATATTTGGTTGGAGGTGTAAGTATCAGTAATCAATTTTCAGATTTCTCTAAATCATTAATGATTGAGTTTATGAAATCAAATTATTACGATCCGTATATCGCACAATATATCCACCCTAAAAAAGCATATAAAGTCAAACTAAAAGATGCTGATAAAGATTTTATTTTTGACGAAGCAGAATCTGATTTAAATAAGTTTGACAAAATTATTGACGAATTGGAACCAGGAAATTTACGTTTGCCTGTTTTAATTAAAAAATATATCAAACAAAACGCAAGAGTAGTTGCTTTTAATGTTGACCCGTTATTTAATAATGCAATTGATGGTTTAATGTACATTAGAATTGCAGATATTCCTGAAAGCACCATGAAACCTGTAATTGAAGAGTTTCAGATTGAATTGGAAAAGAAACTATCTGAGAAAGAAGATTAATAAAAAAGAAAAGCCGTTTCAACTGAAACGGCTTTTCTTGTATCATTAAAATTAGAAAACCTTACTCTTTTCCAATTTCACTAATATCTTCTAATTGATTCTTAGGATCTGCACCATATTGGTTTGATCCTTTTTCACCTTCTATACAACATAAATATAAGTTATAAAATGGAATGAGGATATACCACCATTCTTTACCAACATCGTGCATTCTTCTAACCGCAACAGCAATTCCAGGCACTAAAACTGCTAAGCTATAAATATTCGCAATAATCACTAAACTTGGCGAAATTAATCCAGCAATAAAACCAAGAACAAAACTGATGATTAAGTTTACTAAAAAGAACATCCAATATTCTTGTCTTCTTGCTCTTCCATTAAAATTTGCGTAGTTTTCAAAAACCACCTTTTTGTACATTTCTAACATAATAAAATCTATTAATTTTCCCCTACTCTTTTGGATTTTCGGCTCCTCCATTATTTTTTCAATAAGGAGCAAGATTACCTACTATTGATTTAATTTTCAGTACATAAAAGCCAAAATTGTATTAAAAAAAGACATATTAAAACAAAAAAATCCCATTCATTTCTGAATGGGATCTTCGTTAATATATTCGTGCTTCTTTTAAAACCAGCCTCGCTGACCAATTTGATAAGTTTGATAAAATTCCTCATCACTCTTGGTTAGATATATAATACCTTCTATAATTCCGATTATGCCGCCAATTCCGAACATTAACCCTAAAATCAGCTGAATTATTCCTTCTCTTGTATAACCTAAATAAAATTTATGGATACCTAAATATCCTAGCAAAATAGCTAGAATTCCAGCCACTACTTTTTTATTTTCTTCTTGATAACGTGGATTATTCCAATCTTCTCTTTTTGTATTTTCCATAATCTTAATTTTTATTATTTCTTAAAATAGTACTCGAACAAAAAAACTGATTCGTGAATAAAACCAGTTTATACATTATTAAAACCAAATTGATTGATGCAGAATATCATCAAAAGAATTATTTTTTACAAAGAAAATTAGTCTTATAAAATGATAAACGCCTAAAAAAATAGCTAGTCCGTATGCCAGCCTTCTATTATACAAAAGCCCTGTGAAGTATTCTTTTTTGGTAATAAGCTCTAATGTAAGCACTAAAACAGTCACAATACAAAATGCAATGACAAAAGGACCTAAAACATGATAGCTGATTGATTTGTATAAATCTCCTTGATAAAAATAAACCAAAGATTTTGTGATCCCGCATCCTGGACAAGGAAACCCTGTCAGCATTTTAAAAGGGCAAAAAGACTGGTCTGTTTCTAAATGGTCATTATGATTATCAAGCATTAAAAAAAACGGAACTATCAGTGTAATTAATGCACCGATAATTCCGTAAATTTTACGTCTTGTTTGCGTATTAGTTATATAATCTGTTGATATCACCTTGAACGATCATTGCAGTAGCAATAGGAAAAAAGAATCCTAAAACAATTAGTAAAGTAGATTGATCTTTTTGAAGTTCACCAGTTTTCTCATATACTTTTGGTAATGCTTCTTTACCTGCTAAGTAATAGAAATAAATATTAACTGGCATACAACAACCTGCAAAAATTGCAATTGGTTGCGAGATAACTTCTTTTTTTGCTACAGCATTAAAAACTTCGGCTACTTTAATATTCCAATAAATCAAATACAATCCGCATGTTAAAAATCCAAAAAGCAACACCATAATTGGGTCTACTTTAAATACCGGGATTGGTTCTTCAAAATTATTCGATGTTTGTTGTAATTCCATCTTTTTCCTTATAAAATTCGTTAATTCCTACTCTTTGGATTTTCGGCTTCTCCAAACCCCTAAAAGAACTTATTTAGATTGATTCTTTTGAAATTCGGAAACAATATTATTAAAAATTAGCAAATAAAACTAATCTTGCCAAATAAAATTTACAGGAAAAAACTCGTTATTAAATTCTAAAGGCTGTAGGCTATTATTTGTTGTAAACCGCTTTAATTTTATCTACAATAACCTGAGCCAATCGTTCATGACTTTCAAATGTCCAACCCGCAATATGAGGCGTTAATAACACATTTTTTGCCTGCATAAGATACTGAAGTGCTTCTGGCGTGCTGTTATCTTGAAAAAGGGTTTCAAACGACAACTTTTCGTACTCTAAAACATCTAAACCTGCACCCAAAATCTTTTTCGATTTCATAGCCTCAACCAAATCTGCTGTAACAATGTTTTTACCACGTGAAGTATTTATAATCCAAAAAGGCTTTTTAAACGCATTTATAAAGCCACTATCAACCATTTTATTTGTTTCTGGTGTCCAAGGAAGGTGCAAACTTAAAACATCTGTTTTTTCGCGTAATTCTTCTAGAGAAACTTGTTTGGCATTTTCGTCTCCAACATTATCCAAAATATCATAACAAAGAACTTCTGTATCAAAACCTCTCAGTTTTTTAGCAAAAGCCTTACCCATGTTTCCGTAACCGATAATTCCCACTGTTTTCAAATCCAACTCGTGGCCACGATTGCTCTCTCTATTCCAATGTCCAGCTTTCACTTCAGCATCAGCTTGATTTAAATTATTGAATAAAGATAAAATCACGCCAAGCGAATGTTCTGCAACAGCGTTGCGATTTCCTTCTGGAGCGGCAATAAGATGAATTCCTTTTGCAGAAGCATACTCACAATCAATACTTTCTAGACCTGCGCCAACTCTCGCAATAAATTGCAACTTTGTTGCAGCATCTAAAAATGTCTTGTCAATCTTGAAACGGCTTCTAATTACTACGCCATTGTAATCATGAATTTTAGTTTCGATTTCTTCTTTTGAAGATTTAAAATCGGCGTGATTTTCGAAACCAGCTTCTTCCAATTGATTCCAAAGAATTGGATTATTGCTGTCGATATGAAGAATTTTTATGCTCATTTTTTACTGAATTTTATAAATACAAAAATACGGGAAATATAACCTCATAAAGTCGTAAGAGATAATTTAAAACCAAAAAAACCTGAAAAAACCTTATCTGTTCAAGGCTTCATGGCAAATACTTTTTTATTGCGCGGTTTTTTTTCTAACTTTGAAAGAATAAGGATTTTTCAAATCCATCATATAAATCTTCAGAAAATCTTCCCAATGAAATTAACCAAGACTTTTAAAGCCTTTTTTGAAAACGAAAAATCGGGAGGGATTATCTTGCTATTTGTCACGATTTTATCTCTTTATCTTGCCAACTCTTCTATTCAAGTTCCATATGTTGCTTTTTGGGAGAAAGAAATTTCGGGGCACTCTATAACGCATTGGATTAATGATGGATTAATGACAATCTTTTTTCTTTTGATCGGATTAGAACTGGAACGCGAAATTTATCATGGCGAATTATCCAACATTAAGAATGCTTCACTGCCAATTATGGCCGCTTTTGGCGGAATGCTTGTTCCTGCGACAATTTTTTTGGCATTAAACTATGGAACAACTACACAAAACGGAGCGAATTCCGATGGCAACCGATATTGCCTTTGCAATCGGGATTTTATCGCTTCTTGGCAATAAAGTTCCTACTTCATTAAAAGTTTTTTTAACTGCTTTGGCTGTAATTGACGATTTAGGAGCAATTATCGTGATTGCCATTTTTTACACAACATCAATCTCTTTTTTAAATCTTGGAATTGCTCTTGGAATTTGGGGGCTACTATTTGTTTTAAACCGAATGAAAATTCACAATCTAATTCCATATTTGATCGGTGGAGCAATAATGTGGTATTTTATGCTTAATTCTGGAGTTCACGCAACCATAACTGGTGTGATTTTAGCGTTTGTTATTCCGTTTGGAGATGGTGGCGAAAAAACATCTTCATATAGGCTACAGCACTTTTTACATAGGCCAGTTGCTTTTTTCATTTTGCCGTTGTTTGCAATTGCAAATACTGCTTTAACAATTTCAGACAATTGGCACGAAGGTCTTAGTCATGTTAATACTTACGGAATTATTTTGGGGCTTGTAGTTGGAAAACCTCTTGGAATTTTGCTTTTCTCTTCAGTAGGTGTAACTTCGGGTTTATGCATTTTACCGAAAAACTTGAAATGGGCACACATTTTAGGAGCAGGAATGTTAGGCGGAATTGGTTTTACTATGTCAATTTTCATAACAGTTTTAGCATTCAAAAACCCTGAAATTGTCGTTTTTTCTAAAATAGCCATTCTGATTGCTTCCTTCTTAGCAGGATTAATGGGATTCTTTTATTTAAAATATACATTAAACAGAAAGTAAATTTCGAATGTTTTAAATTCTAATTACTGAGTTTAACTGATGAAAAGAATTAGACAAATACTTGCAATATCAATATCTCTCATAATATTGCTTGTTGGTATTATTCTCTATCAAGTCATAACATATAAACCGCCGATTTCAGATTTTTACTGTGCGACACCTGTTCCTGTCTTTTGTGGAATACCAAAGCTATCCAAAAATCAAGAAAAAGGAAGAGAGATATTCAATTCAAACTGCGCTGCTTGTCATAAATTAGATTTCAAAAATACAGGGCCACCGCTTCGTGGAGTAGATTCATTAGTTTTTGTAAAATGGGTTATTGGTAAAAATCATAAAATCGATACTACAAAAATTCAACAATTAGGAATAGATTATCATCGAACGATGTTTTCAGAACGCGTAAAAGAAAAAGACTTGAATTTAATAATAGATTACTGTTCAATAAAACGAAATCATTAATTTCTGAAACAAAAAAATCCAAATTCGAGTTTAAACTGGAATTTGGATTTTTTAAATATTGGAATTTCTTTAAAACTAACCTTTGATCTGTTTTAAAGAAGTTTTAATTCCTTTAATTAATGATGAGCTGAAACCATTATGTTCCATTTCATTTAAACCGACAATCGTACAGCCTTGAGGCGTCGTTACACGATCGATCAATTGTTCTGGATGCACTCGTTCTTCTAAAAGCATTTTTGCGGCTCCTTTTACTGTTTGTGCTTGCAATTGCTAAAGCAGTGTTAGAATCAAAACCGATTTCGATTCCCGCTTGCATAGAGGCACGAATATAACGCAATGCATAAGCTGTTCCGCAAGCACCTAAAACTGTTGCCGCGTCCATCAATTTTTCGTCGATCACAGGAGCTGTTCCTAAATCTTGGAATAAATCTACAATTGGAGTAGCATTTTCTTTATATTTTTCTGGAAAAGAAATACAAGTTGCCGATTCTCCAAATTGCGCCGCTATATTTGGCATAATGCGCACTACAGGATATTCGTAGTTTGTTTTGGTTTGAAAAACATCCAAAGACAATCCGCTTACTGCAGAAGCAATTGTTTTGTTTTTAATAACTGGCAAAATCTCAGCCAAAACAATATCTACCTGATACGGTTTTATGGTTAAAATTATAACATCAGCTTCCTGAATGTTGTGTTTATTATCGTTTGAAACCGTAATGCCATATTCTGATAAATATTGAATACTTGCAGTGTTTCTTCTAGTGACAGTAACTTGGTTGTTTTTCGAGAATTTAGCAATCCCTAAGGCAATAGAAACCCCAAGGTTTCCTCCTCCAATAATGTGTACTTTCATTTTGGTTTGGCTTTAATTTATTTCTGGTTGGTAAACAGCATTTTCCGCTTGCAAATTACGCAGATTTTAGAGATTTTAAATCACTGCAAACTGCTAATTTGTGGCAAAAATCTAGAATTCAAGAATCAGATCTAGCTATTTTTTTAGAAACAAATAGATTATTTTAAAGCAACTTTCCTTTTAAAAGCAAAGAAGCAATTGTAAAATAGATTACTAATCCAGTTACATCTACTAAAGTAGCTACAAAAGGTGCCGATGAAGTTGCGGGGTCTAGCCTAAGTTTCTTTAATAAAAACGGAATCATCGAGCCAGACAAAGTTCCCCATAAAACGATAAACACCAATGAAAGCGATACGGCAAGACCAATTGTAAGCCAATGTTCTCCATATTCATAAAGCCCAGTTTGTCGCCAAATAAATATCCTGATAAAACCGACAATCCCTAAAATGGCACCCAATAAGAAACCCGAAGCGATTTCTTTTTTCATTACATACCACCAATCTTTTAGCGTTAACTCTTTTAGAGCCATTGCACGAATAATAAGAGTTGCAGCTTGTGATCCTGAATTTCCTCCACTCGATATAATAAGCGGAACAAATAATGCCAAAACAACAGCTTTTTCGATTTCTCCTTCAAAAAATCCCATTGCCGAAGCAGTGAACATTTCTCCAATAAAAAGAACAACAAGCCATGTCGCTCTTTTCTTAACCATCTCTACAAGTCGTGTTTGCACATATGGCAATTCTAAGGCTTCTAATCCCCCGAATTTCTGAATATCTTCGGTATCTCTTTTCTCGATGTCTTCCTTAATGACATCGATAATATCATCAATTGTAATGCGACCAACCAAGCGTCCTAATTCGTCAACAACTGGAATTGCCTCTAAATCATATTTCTCCATTAAACGCGCAACATCAACATCTGGCGTTTCAACATTTACATAATTTAATTTTCTAATGTAAATATCCGAGATTTGTGTTTTGGTCGAAGTAGTCAATAAATCTTTAAGTGATAATCTTCCTTTTAAACGATTTTCATCATCAACTACATATATAGAATGAACTCTGGAAACATTTTCTGCCTGAATTCGCATTTCTTTGACACAGGTTAAAACATTCCAGTTTTCATTTACCTTCACTAATTCTTTATGCATTATACCTCCAGCGGTATCTTCATCGTATCGAAGTAAATCTACGATGCTTTTTGCGTGCTCAACATCCTGAAGTTCTGAGATAACTTCAGCTTTACGATCTTTTGAAAGTTCACCAATAATATCTGCCGCATCATTGGTTTCAAGCTCATCAAGTTCTTCCGCAATTTCTTTTGGAGAAAGTCGGCTTAAGATTTTTTCACGTAAATCATCGTCTAATTCAAGTAGAATTTCGGCGGTTTTTTCACTGTCTAAAACTTTGAAAATATAAGTTGCATCATCAATTTCTACTTCATCAAGAATTTCGGCGAAATCTGCATGGTGAATATCATTTAGCAAGATTTCAAGCTCCTTATTATTTTTTGCCTGAATAAGTTGAGCAATCTGTTTGATTAATTCTTTACTGATTTTGAACTCCATTGGCTTCTATTTTTTGAGTTAGTTCAATAAATTCATCTACGCTAAGTCTGCTCCGGACGTTTATCAAAGATAGTGTCTTCTCGCAAATTGTCTGATAAATTTAATGTTTTCAAACTGTTACGTAATGTTTTTCGTCTCTGCTGAAAAGCCGTTTTTACAACTGTAAAAAATAACTTTTCGCTACAAGGAAGGTTATAATCTTCCTTTCGGGTCATTCTCATCACACCCGATTTCACCTTGGGCGGAGGAATAAAAACGTTTTCATCAACCGTAAACAGATACTCTGTATTATAGAAAGCCTGAGCTAAAACTGATAATATTCCGTAGGTTTTTGAGCCTTTCTTTTCGCAGATGCGCTCAGCTACTTCTTTCTGAAACATTCCAGAAAACTCTGGAATCTGATGTTTAAGATCTAAAGTTCTAAAAACAATCTGAGAAGAAATATTATAAGGAAAGTTACCTATTATGGCAAACTGTTTATTTTCGTAAACTTCATTTATGTTATACTTCAGGAAATCCTGAGAGATAATCTTATTCTTTAATTTCGGATAATTGGCATCCAAATACGCTACAGATTCGGTATCGATTTCAATAACGTGTGTATTAATTGGTTTTTCGAGCAAATACTTAGTAAGCACACCCATTCCTGGTCCTATTTCTAAAACCTCCTCATATCCTTTAAAAGTCAAAGTATCTGCAATAGCTTTTGCAATACTTTCGTCTTTAAGAAAGTGCTGTCCTAAATGTTTTTTGGCTTTTACTTTTTCCATTTCATTTCTTGTTTGCCACGAGGTCTGCAAAAGTATTCTTTTTGTTGTAAAGGCACTAAGAAGCAAAGCTTTATTTTTGTTTTTTTGCAATAAAGTCTCAAAGACGGCAAGTTTTTATGCTTTTTTCTCAATTATAAACCAAAAACTGAGAGCCAAGACCGAGAATTAAAAATTTAATGCTCCGAAATAACCTCTAATTCTGTTCTGAAAGAAAGCATTTTGTCTGCAAATAGACTTAAAGCTTCTCTATGAAATTCTGGTTCATCTTCAATATAAAATTTCTCCAAAGTTTCCTTACTGTCTGTTATATACTGTACAGAATATGTAATTCCGCCCATTTCTTCTTCAACCAAAACTTTTACAATTCGTGCAGAAGAAAATTTTTCAGTTGCGAGAATTTCGGGTATGTGTTTTTCCTGCATCCATTTTAACCATTGGTCATGAACGCTTTCGTGTATGTTTGTGGTAACGTTATAAATAATCATTTCTTTTCTAATCTAAGGTTCTGAGATGTTAAGATTCTAAGGTTCTGAGTTTTTTTCTCTTGATTCTTAAATCTTTTCAAATCATCATTTTACTAATTTTTCTTGTTTAATCGTTTATTCGGTTAATCGATTAACCGAATAAACGATTAAACCGAACTATAAATTCTTATCTCCTCTTAACTCGCGGTATTTTTTTCTGGCATCGACAAAATAAATACTGTCTTGATGGTTAAAAATTACCTTTTCATATAAAGGTTTTGCCTTTTCTGGATCTTTTAATTCATCGTTATAAATTTCAGCCGAGAAAAACAGCGCTTCGTCTACATAAATTCCGTCGCTGTGATTGTCAATAATTTGCTGATATTGGCTTAAAGCCGAAGCAAAATCTTTCTGACTTTCATAAACTTTGCCTAAACGCAATAAAGTTACCGCTTCAATTTCTTGCCCTTTATACGTTTTTAGAATATTTTGAAATTGCGCTATCGCTTCTTGCTTTTTATTCTGATAAATTAAAAAATCTCCTTTTGCAAACTGTTTCAGCGCCACTTGAGTCGAATCTGCTGCGGTATTATCATTAATTAACAGAAAATATTCTAAAGCATCATTGGCGATCAATTGTGTGTTTGCGGCTTTTAATTCTTTAAACTGTTTATTTGCCCATTCAAAATCACCTTTGTAATAACTTGTTTTTGCCGCTTTCAAACTGGCTTCATGCGCCATTACATCATTCTTTAAATCCAATTGAATCTGCGAATAATAAATAAGCGCCTGATTGTATTTTTTCTTCCAAAAGCAAAATATCCGCCAACTCCATTTTTGCATCGGCTTTTTGATATTCGTTTAAATTCAATTCCAAAGCCTTTTTCATTACAGCTTTCCCCTCTTCTGTTTTTTTCAAATTAAAAGCCAGAAAATGAGCTTGAATGATTTGCAAAGATAAGGTAAAAGGATTTATTTCGTAAGTTGCCAACAATTGCTTGCAGTTCTTGACTGATTGCTGGATAATCTTTTTCCTGCGCTTTATCGATCTTTATTTGCATTAAACTCGCATTGCTTTGAATCAGCAAATCACGGTCTTTAGTATTTTGAAGAATGAAATTTAGAATTTCTTCTGCCGTATCATTGTCTCCTTCATTCAATGCAAACTGACTTAAATTGACAATGCTCATCAACGATTCTGGTTCGCGTTTGTAAATGGCTTTTTCTTGAATGAATGCTTTTCCGAATTCTTTTTCTTGCACATAAAACCAGCTTAAGTAATGATTCCAGAAAACATCTTGATCTTTCTGAGTTTTTAAGATTAATGCTTTTCGCATGGCATCTTTAAAAGCGGTATTATCGGTTTCTCCATTCATGAATCGAGAAAGTTGCGTCTGAATCAGATTAGTATTCTGCGGATTTGTGAAAGATTCTGTCAATAACAAATCAATCATTAAATCGGTTTTTCCTAACTGACCGTACAGCATTCCGATTTGGAAATTGAAATTAAAGTTGGGCTGAACTTGCATTGCAGTCTGATAAGCTTTTAAAGCATATTCTAGCAATACTTTTTTCTCAAATGAACTTGCAATTCCGTAAACATCATTCGGACTTGTTTTTATTTTCTCGATTGCCTGTTCGTAGTAATTTTTGGCTTTCGAATCGTTTTTCTGCAATTGAAAGTTGTATCCCATTTCAACTAAAAAAACACCTTGCTTATAGCGATTAAAACGATCTTGAATTGCTTTTTCGGCGTTTGCAAATTGCCGCAATTGCTGATAACAATCGATCGTTCTTAAAAAGTACTGAGTATTAGATGGCGCAGCTCGCAAAAGCTCTTCATAACTAATTTTCGCTTTATCAAAATCTCCTTTGTCGTAATAGTATTGAGCCAACTGCTCGTTTTGTCCAAACGCAAAACCAGAACATAATAAAACGATACCCATCAATATGTTTTTCATACTGCTTTTTATTTAGTTTTCAGTCGCAGTTCTCAGCCAGTACTAGGACTATAAATTCTGACTTTTTAGTTTTTAGCTACTGTAAACTGTTACCGTAAACTGAGACTTTTTTACTTTTCCAAAAAATCAAGCCCAAACCAATTAAAATAAATGGAATACTTAAAATTTGTCCCATATTAATCAGCATATTATTCTCGAAAGCTTCTTGATTTTCTTTGAAAAATTCAATTATAAAACGAGCTGTAAATAATAAAGTTAAGAAAGTTCCGAAGATTAATCCTTGCGCATTTCTGATTTTTTCTGATTTGTACATATAAAACAGAATTCCAAAAATCAATATATAAGCAAAAGCTTCATACAATTGCGTTGGATGTCTAGGAATTAAATCATCTCTCTGAAAAATCACTCCCCAACTTCCGTCAGTAGGTTTTCCATAAATTTCAGAGTTCATAAAATTTCCCATTCTGATAAAAGCACCCGTTACAGGAACCGCAACAGACATTTTATCTAAAAGCCCTAAAAATTGAACTTTAAATTTTCGACAATATAAAATCATTGCCGTAATAACTCCGATCGAACCTCCATGACTTGCCAAACCTTGATAACCAACAAACTGATAAGCTCCTTTTATCTTTTGTATTGGTAAAAGAATTTCTATAGGATGTTTGAAGAAATAGTCTGGTTCGTAAAAGAAACAATGTCCAAGTCTTGCCCCTAAAACGGTTCCGACAATGACATAAATAAGTAAAGAATCGAGATTGTCTAAGGAAAGATTTTCTTTTTTATATATGTTTCTGACGATATAAAACCCGAGAAGAAGTCCGCAGGCAAAAAGAGCTCCGTAATATTTTAACGGAAAACTATCCGTAATCCAGAAAATGACAGGATCTACGTTCCAATTTAATATTCCGTTTTTCATAAGTTGTAATTTTTAGTCACAGTTTTCAGTCACAGTCCACAGCCGAAACTGTAAACTGAGACTGAGACTGTAAACTAAATTAATTTATAATATAAAATCCGCAGTAAGGACGTAAAACCTCTGGAATTACGATTCCTTCTGGAGTTTGGTAATTTTCAATAATTCCAGCTAAAACACGCGGAAGCGCCAATGAACTTCCGTTAAGCGTATGAGCCAATTGGTTTTTTCCGTCTTTGTCTTTGAAACGTAATTTCAAGCGATTTGCCTGGAAAGTTTCAAAGTTAGAAACAGAACTGATCTCTAACCAACGATCTTGTGCTGTAGAAAACACTTCAAAATCATACGTCAACGCAGATGTGAATCCCATATCACCTCCGCAAAGGCGTAAAATTCTATAAGGTAATTTCAATTCTTGAAGAATCTCTTTTACGTGTTCAACCATTCCATCAAGCGCAGCATAAGAATTATCTGGATGCTCTACACGAACAATTTCTACTTTATCAAATTGGTGCAAACGGTTTAACCCGCGAACGTGAGCTCCGTAAGAACCTGCTTCACGACGAAAACATGGTGTATATGCTGTATGTAAAACAGGAAGATCACTTTCGTTTAAAATAACATCGCGGAATAAGTTGGTAACTGGAACCTCAGCTGTTGGAATCAAATATAGATCATCAATTGTAGAATGATACATTTGTCCTTCTTTGTCTGGCAATTGTCCCGTTCCAAATCCTGAAGCTTCGTTTACTAAATGAGGAACCTGAACTTCATTATATCCTGCAGCGGTATTTTTGTCTAAAAAGTAATTGATTAAAGCACGTTGTAAACGAGCTCCTTTTCCTTTATAAACAGGAAATCCTGCACCAGTGATTTTTACACCCAATTCAAAATCGATAATATCATATTTCTTCACCAATTCCCAGTGTGGTTGTGCTCCTTCGTGCAAAACGGGAATATCTCCTTCTTGAAAAACATTTAAGTTATCGTCTGGAGTTTTTCCTTCAGGAACAATATCAGCCGGTAGATTTGGTAAAGTGTATAATTTATTCGTTAACTCAACGGCCAAAGCTTCTGCTTTTTCGCTCAGTTCTTTGCTTTTTTCTTTTAGCGAAACTGTTTTTTCTTTTAAGATTGTCGCTTTAGCTTTCTCTCCAGCTTTCATCAATTCACCAATATCTTTGGACAATTTATTAGATTCTGATAAAGTATTGTCTAATTCCACTTGTGCAACACGACGATTTTCGTCTAATTGAACCACTTCTTCAACAACGCTTTTAGCATCGATATTTCGTTTTGCTAAAGCCTTGATTACTTTCTCTTGATTTTCTCTAATAAATGCAATTTGTAACATAGCTTGATTTTTATAACTATTGTATTTTTATAACGGAAGCAAATTTAAGGAAATGTTTGTTAACAAAAGGACAAACTTTCTCAGGAAAACCTAAATCTCCTATAAATAGCAAAAGCACTCTAAAAGTGCTCTTGCTATTATTTGAATTTTATAAAGTTTTACTCCAAAAAACGATGTCTATCGTCTCTATGAAAAGCATAATCTCTGCCATTAAACTTAATTTTTTCAAGTTCTTTTTTGGTTTTCAGATCGCTTTTTTCTTCAATTCCGTTTTCTAAATCACTTTCGACAGCTTCTTCATAAGAAAAGTTTTTGGTGATTATCAAATCAAAATAACCGTTTGTTTTCTGATCAGAAAAACTCATTCCCGTTTCTAAAGTTTCTACCTGAAAGGTTCCGCCTCCGTTAGAATCACCGTTGGTCAATCGAATAGGATATTCGTATAAAACCTTTTTAATTTCATTGTCAGCCAAAGTAATCAACGTAAATTTTTGTTCAGAATACAGTACGATTCGGCTGCTTGCACTGGCTTCTGTATAAAAAGCAATAGCAGGAGTTTTTTCATTTAGAAAAACCAAATCTCTTAAAATGTGCGATTTAGAAAACTGAATGGCTTCATTATCATAATAACCTAAGTTCTCATCAAATTCTTCAGCAATTACACTTCCGTCTTCTCTATTTACAAATAAATATTTACGCTGAAAAAAATCTCCTAATTCTTCTTCATCCTCCGATCGAAGTGCTTTCTTCCTATGTTCAACTGTAGTCAAAACAAAAAATGTCGTTTTATCATCGTAGTTGATAGAACTTGTTTCCTTAATTCTAATGCTAGAATATTTGATTTGCAGATTGGAAGCGACTTTAGAAAGTAATTCCAGATTTAATTCTTCTGAATCTTCAATTTCATCAGGATTTTTAAAAATGAGTTTTTTTATCGGCTTCTTACCAAGACCAAGATGTGCTTGTGTTTCTGAAAGCAATTCCTGATACTGAACTTCGGCATCGTTTTTAACATTTTCCTTTTTCCCACAGGAAAACAGAAACATCAAAACGGCACTTAAAAGAATCGTTTTTTTCATAGGCTTTGGTTTGTTAGAAAATTTAGGGCATTCCAAATATATAATTTTCTTACAAACCACAGCAAAAAAATAAAAACTTAATCTCTCTTAATTTCGTGTCCTACAAATTCTTCCAGTGTTTTAAACATTTCTTCTACCGAAAGTACTTCTGTATCAGGATGCGATTTTAAGAAAGCGGCATTCAACTCTGCCAAGTTTTCATCCAATTCAAAATAAGCATTATTGTTTAGCAAATCCTTGAAAGCATTTGGTGTGTCGTATTTTTCTTTTAGAAATTTTCCTAATTTAATGTTGCTTTGCAAACGCAGTTTACGGCATTGCTCTTTAAACAATTCCAAATGTTTTTCTGCGCCTATTAAAGCTAAGCCTTCTTCAATTAACTCGTTCAATTCTTTATTCCATCCTGAATCATAAACGAATTTCGAAAAATTACCTTCCGCATATTTTGAGGCGTAAAAATCCAGATAGTAACTCATTAAAGCATCTTCGTGAATCAAGTCGTCGTCTATTTTTTCTTCTCTCATTAAATTGATTACCGAAATATTCGAATTAACAACATCTTGCGGGTTTTCGCTTTTTGAAGCAGTTTCTGAAATTATGATTTTACCGAATTCCATTTGAGTTTTTATTTAAAAGATTGTTTTGCAAAGTTGCGGCAAATAATCGAGATGACTGTAAAACTAATTGAAAATTGAAAAAACAAAAAGAGAGAAAAATTAGTTATTTCAAGCATTAACAAAACTGAAGACAATAGTTATCTTGCTATTTTTTACTCAATGATAACAGAAAATGTATTAATTCTTTTAAATAGAAAAACTGTATTTTAGCACTATCTGAAACCCTTCCCATCAATTAAAAACTTCCAAATAAATAGACCTCAAAAATGTATCATTTAGACTACTGTATAGATTTAAAATGAAAAATAAAATTCGCTCTCTTATGAATTCTTTTGGAAATAACGACTGTAATAATTTTGAAAAGACATTTACTTATCTGGAAGAAGTTGGAAAAATACTGCCTTACTCCAAAATTTGTTTTGATCTTTTAAAAAAGTTGAATTTTCAAACTACAAATTCAGAATTAGACTCTTTGATATTAGCCTTACACAAAATACGATTTGCTTCTAACACCAATAATTACTTTTACTTTTATTTTCCTTTAGTCAGTCATATTTTGTATTACAAACCTATGTCCGAAAAAGAAATTTTAAAATATTTAATAGATCCAAACTTTGCAAACGGCACATGTAAAGTCGAAGAAATGATAACGGTGATTAATGGCGCTATGAAGTACAAGCTAGACGAGAATAAAAACTACCTCAGCAAAGAAAGCCAAGATTGGATTACCAACGAATTACCAAAATTGGAAAAAGAAGTACAACGCGAAATAGATATTTGCAAGAAAGAACTTGAAGACTAAAATTTATGGCAATAAACTACAATTTAGAAATAGAATTCCTCAAAAAGGTAGAAGACAACAATAACAGAACAGCCTTAACCGTAAATCAAATTGAAGATCTTCTTTCAGAATTTCCAAAACTACCCGAAGATTATATTACTTATTTACAAGAAGTTGGTTCGGGAAGTTTTAGAAACTGTCAATTTAATATTGCCTCTTCATTATTTAATTTAGAAGACTTAGGCTTGGAGAATCACTACGAATTGAAATCAAACATTTGGTTTTTTGGAGATAATTTTTCTGGCGATTTTTCTGGTTTTGACTTTGATCGGAATGATGGTAAAATCGTTGAATTTTGGCACGAAAGCGGAGAACTTTATTACACTAATAAGTCGTTTCAAACTTATATAAGAGAACAAATGTTAATGGATGAGAATGATATTAAATAAAATTATACCATTTGCATTATTTTTATTTGTTATTGAGCACAATCTTTAATCAAAATTAGCGTTATCTTTATCTAATATAAAGATGCTAATAAATTAAACACCTTTAACGCAACTATTTGGAGACAAATGCATCTGATTATATAGATAAAACTTTATATAAAAGTTTTTGCAACCAAAACCAAAATCATGAAACAGATCATCTTAATTCTTAGCATTCTGCTTGTTTTGACAAGTTGTGAAAATGATGATTTACCAAACTCTGATGTACAATATTCGTTAGTTGCCAAAGGAGATTCTTTTCCTAATGATAAAAGTCTTGCTCCGCGACATTTAATAATTAAAGATCAAAAAAGTTGGGATAAATTAATTACAGAAATGAATGTTTCTAGTGATTTATCAAAAGATTTTAAAGAAATAAACATCGATTTCAGTAAATATCAAGTCATTGCTGTTATAGACAAAACCCAAAACAGTGGCGGACATTCTATAGATATTGTCGAAATTACCGAAAACCGAAATACCATTATCGTCAAAGTAGAAAAACTAAAAAATGGCAATAGCACTTTAAAGCTATCAAGACCTTACGATATCATTAAAACAGACAAAACAGACAAAAAGGTTATTTTTGAGCAATAGCTAAATTCCTTTATTTTCTACTAACAAGTTTTTCAGTTCATTGGTTTTCAAAAAAACCGCAAAACGCCCAGACAGTAATAGCATTTCTTTTTCTTCTGGGGTTATTTTTAATTTGGTTTCAACATGCGAAGCATACTCATAAAGCATTAAAAGTTCGCTTGCATCAAAATCTTTAAACTTTTCTCTATCCAAACTAGACAATTGGGGTTCACCAAATTTATCTTTTTTAAAACTGTCCATACCAAACTTTGCAATCAATTTGGCTCGAAAATCATCGTGAAGTTTCAGCCAACTTGCAGCCTTCATCATCAGTATCTTTTAATTGTTTTACTAACTCTTCGTAAGCCTTATCTTTTTTCAAGGTTATTAAATAATCACGCAAAGTTGTAAAACCAATTACTTGATAATTTGAAGTCGGGATTTTGTATTTATCCAGCACATTTTCGACATCTTTTTCAAAAGTCATATATCTAGTTTGAACCGTATACAAAGAAGCAGTCTCTAACAAAGAAAGCAACCTAATCTTTTCATCATTTATAAAAGGTGCTTTTTTTCCTTGCCCTAAACAATCAATAAAAAGCGCTTTTTTATTCTTATCTTTCACTTTAGAATCGTTGTGAAGCAGTTCTATTAAGGTTTCATATCCCATATTATCAGACGCACCACCATCAATAACGCATAAAATTTTATCTTGATTTTTGATTCCGAATTTGGTCTTAGGAAGAATACCAGGAAAAGCAGAACTTGCCGTAATTGCATAAGTCAGCGGAAAGTCGTAACCGTTATTGATATGGTTTTCGTCAAGCGAAAGTGAAGCTTTATTAGGAGCCAAAGACGCATCAATTTTTAAAGCACGAATAATGTGTGGCATGAATGGAAATCGTTCTCCATTATTATAAGCCGTTCCATTTGCTACCATAATTGGCAATTGCGGATTAAGTTTGCTGTCTTTTGGAATAAAGAAATCAGACAATAACATTTGAGTCTTAAACTTATTCTGATTTTCTGGGTTAGCGCTATCATATTGCAAAACTTCCAGATCAAGCCGTTGTGCCATCGAAATTTTTTCTCCTTTTTCGTTTCTGCTGTTATTTAAAAGAGAAAAAATAGTAGCCGATTTATTGACATCTGATTTGAAAGCATCGGCTTTAGAAAAATAAAATTCGTTAAAACTGCAATTATCATATTGCAATTTGTTTTTCAGAATGGTCAAATAATAACCTGCCGAGTAACAGCCTCCAGAAACAGTCGAAAAATAATCTATTTCATTAAGAAAATTACGGCTCGAGTTATCTTCTTGAATTTCTTCCAAACCTAAAAGAACGCCCATACTAAAAAACTGCGCTCTAGATCCTCCGCCAGAAATAGCAACTCCCAAAGCAATATTAGGGTTTTGGAGTCGGCTGTCTCGATCCTGAACCGATTTGTATTCACTCAAATTGACCGCAGGAATTGAGTTATAGTTAATCTCAGAAAATAGATTAATCTTATTTTGAGCAACTCCCTCATTGACTAGAAAAAGAAAAAAGAATCCTATCGAAAGTCTCTTAACCATCATAAAAATAACAACATTATTTTTTAAAGTTTAAAATTACTTGAATTAATTCAAACTAAAATGCTTGTTCATTGATTTTTAACTTTTTCTGATTTTATTTTCTGAATTAGAAACAAATTTTTAATTAAACAGTAATCTTAAAATAACCTTGAAAAATAAAACGTGTTTATGAAATACAAGAATAAAGCGTAATTTTATTCCTTTAAGAGAGGGTTAAGCTTAAAAACAAGAAAATATGGGGGGAAGAAAAGCATTAGAATATTACGTATTAGACGTATTCTCAAACGAAAGTTACAAAGGAAATCCGCTTTCGGTTGTTTTTACAGATGGAAATTTAAAATTAGAAACCTATCAGGATATTTCTAAAGAATTTGGCTATTCTGAAACTTCTTTTGTTTATTATTCTACAAGAGAAAAAGCACTTGTTGTTCGCTCATTTACCCCAACCGGAATCGAAATCGACGGTGCAGGCCATAATTTATTGGGTGCAGTTTGTGGCGCTCTTTTAAAAGGAATGCCAATTTTTGATGAACAAAACGAAAGTGAACCTTTTGTAATTATGAATCATTCGGCAATTCCGGTAACGGTAAGTTTTGATTTGGATACTTTTTTTCCGGTTGTTAAAATGCACCAGAAATCGGCTGTGATCAAACAGGAAATCCCAACATATAGAATTGCGGTGGCGCTAGGTTTAAAAATTGAGGACTTGGATGTAAATTCTTTTGTCCCGACAATAGTTAAAACAGAAGTT
Source organism: Flavobacterium ginsengisoli (assembly GCF_029625315.1). Classification (NCBI taxonomy): domain Bacteria; kingdom Pseudomonadati; phylum Bacteroidota; class Flavobacteriia; order Flavobacteriales; family Flavobacteriaceae; genus Flavobacterium; species Flavobacterium ginsengisoli. The sequence continues at coordinate 3,768,772 of NZ_CP121110.1, read as the reverse complement.
GCCCATACAATGGTTCCGATAAAGAATAGCCAAATATTAAACAGCTTTGTTCCAGACAATCAGCTCTTAATTCAGATCTCTAAAGAATATAATTTTGAAGGTTTTTATTGTTTCGCTCCAGCAGATGAAGGCCTAGATCATATCGTTGAAACAAGATTCTTTAATCCGATAATCGGAATTAATGAAGATCCTGCAACAGGAACGGCCGCGGGACCTTTAATTGGATTTTTAACAGAAAAGAAATTCACTAAATCTGATAAAGAATATAAAATTCTTCAAGGTGTCAAACTAAAACAGGCCTCTTTGATTGAAGTTATGAATCGTCAGGAAGATATTTTGGTTGGAGGTTCTTCGATTATAACCATGAAAGGAGAACTTTATATTTAATGCCGAAATATTCATGAAAAAAATTATTCTATTGATCTTTCTGGTTCTGATATCTTGCAAGGACACAAAATACCAACCTCTAACTTCGAAAGAAGCAGATGTTGAAAGTTTGCTAAAAAAGATCAATCCTAATAAAGAATATGCTTATTGGGAAATTAACTTTTCTCTGCCACTTACTCCTAAAGTGATATTTTACAAGGGAGATAAAAAGCTAAAACAAAAAAACAATTACCAACCCATCCAAAGTGGTTTTTTCACGGGTTGTCAACCTATGAGTTGTAGTTACACTATAATTTATTTCGATAATAATAAATGGAACTATGTTTTAAAAAAAGAAGAATTAATCACTTATATAAATAAAATTGATAACCCAGAAGAAGCTTTTCTAATTGCTAAAATTCAAGATTTTGATATTGACCCATATAATCCAAAAGGAAATGGTTATCTCAAAACAAAAAATGGTTATGATTTAAAAGTCATGAAATATATTAGCTGTCCTGAATCTAAAGAATCATTTCTGGTTTCTATTGATTCTTTGGGGCAACTGAAAAGCATAAAAAGTCAAGGTTTTTATTTAAAAACCAAAAACTGCATCGTTTATTAAATCAAACAAAAAAACCGCATCTGGCAGAATGCGGTTTCAAATATTTAAAACTATAGAACTTCTTAGTTCGTTTTCATTGGCGGTAAATCGAAAGCCTTTGAATCGTGTTCGAAGTTGTTTCTGTGTGCCCCATCGCAAAATGGCTTGTTTGAAGAATGTCCGCAACGACAAAGTCCAAGCGCTTGTCTTCCTTGTAAACCGTAAAGTGCTCCTTCTGGATCCATGATTTCAAAATCTCCTTCAATTTTGATAGAACCATTTTTATTGATGATTAATTTAGTCTTGCTCATAAATTTGTTTTTTTCCGCTGCAAAGATTACGAAATATATTCTCATTTATAAGCTCGAAACGTAGTTTAAACTGGTTCTATTTTATGTGGGTTTTGCCACGAAGACGCGAAGGCACAAAGTTTTATTGTTTCACGCTCCCGATAGCTATCGGGATTAAAAGATTTAAGCACATTAGCACAGATGACTAACTTAAAAAACTTAGATTCTTAATAAAAAATCTTTGCACCTTAGCGCCTTTGTGGCAGAAAAAAAACTAAAGCGCCTTGTAAACAAAATTCTTAAACTTCACACTTCCTTTTCCAATAGAGCAAAGACCAATCCTTAATCCCAAAAATCCACTCAAAACATTATGATTGTATCCTGAAACTTCTACAGAGTTTTCGATTTTTTTCCAGTCTTTTCCATCAATACTGTAAAACATATCTACAGTGTTTTTAATGTTTTTCAGTTTAAGAAAGACTTTTCGCGCATGCGTATTTTTCTCCGTTGGAAACTGCCATCCTCTCAAATTGGCCAAAATGTTATTTTGATCGGCTAAAATCCCTGAGTAATATTTATTATCGTAAAAAAGCACCAATCCGCCAGTTGCTTCACCTTCAATTTCCATTTCAACTTCTGCAGAATAAGAATGTCCACCCGGTACAACTACTAGCGGAGAACTGTTTCCTACTCCATCGCCTTTTCCTTCAATTGTCAAAGTATTGTTAGCCACTTTAAATCTTGAATTTTCCACTTCATTATAAAACTTCCATTGTGGCTTTAAGGCCGAACCTCCAAAATTATCGCTCAAAGAAAACTCAGGAAGCGTCTTTCCCTCAGGTTTTGCAATCGGTTTATCAGTTTGAATGTTATCAGAAATTTTATACCAACCGTCTTTTGTCCATTCCACAGGTTGTAACAAAGTTTGACGGCCTAAGTTATAATAGTCTTTTTCATAACCATGAAAAATCATCCACCATTTTCCGTTTGCATCTTCAAAAACAGTGCTGTGTCCTTTTGACCACCAAGTTTCAGAACTGTTGTTCGTGCGAACAATCGGGTTATGTGGTGAGTTTTCCCAAGGTCCCAAAGGCGATTTTGATCTTGCCGAAATCACCATATGGCTTGTCGCTGGCCCAGCGGTTCCACCTTCGGCAACGGTCAAATAATAGTATTCTCCGCGCTTGAATAATTTTGGTCCTTCCATACAAAAACATTCAATACTCCATTCGCGCGGAATTTTCCAACCGTCATAAACATGTTTTAATTCGCTGGTTACCGAAAGTCCGTCTTTTGATAAAGCCACATAACCGCCGTTACTGAAATATAAAAAGCGGTTTCCTTTATCATCTGTTACGTGTCCAGGATCTATGTTGCCAATTTTCAAATCTACTGGTTCGCTCCAAGGTCCGTTAATAGAATCTGCAGTAACTACAAAATTGGTATTATTCGCAGGAAAATAGATGTAATATTTATTGTTGTATTTGATTAAATCTGGCGCCCAAACGGCTCCAACATATTTATGAAGTGCATTGGTTACAGGTTCCCAATTCATTAAATCGGTTGAGTGCCAAATTAAAAGCCCGGGATAATAATCAAAAGAAGAATGAACGACATAATAATCTTTTCCGTCGCGCAACAAACTAGGATCTGGATAGTCACCCGCAAAAATCGGGTTTGAATATTGTCCTTGCTTTAAACTTTTTTCTGATTGTGATTGAGAATAACCGCAATACACAAACAATATTAAAATGGTTAGATATATTTTCTTCATGTTTTTGATATTTTTTTCAAATATAGTCAAAAAGACCATAAGTAAAATATGCCACAGATTAAAAGGATTAAAAATGATTTTTTGAATTGCGTCCAGCTTTAGCTGGATGTCATAATAGTGATTCAATAAAATGGCTTTAGCCAAAAAATGAGCGTTTGGCTAAAGCCTCACAACTTTACATTATTAACCTCCAGCTAAAGCTGGAGGCAATTCATATTTAAAAATCTTTTAATCCTTTTAATCTATGGCAATAAAAAAACTTCGTGTCTTAGTGCCTTCGTGGCAAAAATCTTAACGAATCTCTAGGAAAAACTCTGCGAATCTCCGTGTAATATTAAAATCTCAATTCTATTGCTTATTTTTGCACTCAATAAAATTGAATTATGATACAAGATCCAAAGAGATATACGATCACGGCGGCATTGCCTTACACCAACGGGCCTATTCATATTGGGCATTTGGCTGGGGTTTACGTGCCTGCAGATATATATTCCAGATATTTAAGATTGCAAGGAAAAGATGTAGCATTTATTTGCGGAAGCGATGAACACGGGGTTGCAATCTCTATGAAAGCTAAAAAAGAAGGAGTTACACCACAGCAAGTTATTGATAAATATGATGGAATTATCCGCAAATCTTTTGAAGATTTCGGAATTTCATTCAATAATTACTCAAGAACTTCGGCGAAAATTCACCATGATACGGCTTCGGAATTCTTTAGAACATTGTATGATAAAGGAGATTTTATCGAAGAAGTGACAGAACAATTGTACGATGCAAAAGCAAATCAGTTTTTAGCAGATCGTTTTGTTGTCGGTACTTGTCCGAAATGTGATAATCCAGAAGCTTACGGAGATCAGTGCGAAAAATGCGGATCGACTTTGAACGCGACTGATTTGATCAATCCAAAATCGACTATTACTGGAGAAACTCCAATTCTTAAAGAAACAAAACACTGGTTTTTACCTTTAGACAGATATACTGATTTTTTAACTGAGTGGATTTTAGTTGGGCATAAAAGCGACTGGAAAACCAACGTTTATGGACAAGTAAAATCTTGGATCGACGCAGGTTTAGAACCTCGTGCCGTAACACGTGACTTAGATTGGGGAATTGATGTTCCTGTTGAAGGTGCCGAAGGCAAAAAACTTTATGTTTGGTTTGATGCACCTATCGGTTACATTTCTTCTACAAAAGAATGGGCAGCGCGCGAAGGAAAAGATTGGGAACCGTATTGGAAAGACCAAGACACTAAATTAGTTCACTTTATCGGAAAAGACAATATTGTTTTCCACTGTATCATTTTCCCAGCGATGTTAAAAGCTGAAGGAAGCTATATTTTACCAGACAACGTTCCAGCAAATGAGTTCTTGAATTTGGAAGGAAACAAGCTTTCGACTTCTAAAAACTGGGCGGTTTGGTTGCACGAGTATTTAGAAGAGTTCCCAGATAAGCAAGATGTTTTGCGTTATGCTTTAACATCTAACGCTCCTGAAACAAAAGATAACGACTTTACTTGGAAAGATTTCCAAGCTAGAAATAACAACGAATTGGTTGCTGTTTTCGGAAACTTCGTAAATCGTGTTGTGGTTTTAACCAACAAATATTACGAAGGAGTTATCCCGACGCCAAACGAATTTACAGAAGTTGACGAACAAACTTTGGCAGAATTAAAAGCGTATCCGGCTGTGATTTCAAGCTCGGTTGAGCGTTACAGATTCCGTGAAGCTTTGGGCGAATTGATGAATGTGGCTCGTTTAGGAAATAAATATCTTGCAGACGAAGAGCCTTGGAAAGTTATGAAAGACAATCCAGAGCGTGTAAAAACTCAAATGTATGTGGCCTTGCAAATTGCCAGCTGCTTTAAGCGTTTTAGCTGAGCCGTTTTTACCATTCACAGCGGCTAAATTGTCAAGAATCTTAAATTTAGGTGATTTGAAAGAACACTTTAAAGGATTCAGCAAATTCTTAAAAGAAAACCATCCTGGAGCTACAGATGTTATTTTGGATAAAACATTAGGTTGGAATGATATTTCTGAGCATTCAGATTTATTGCCAGCAGGACATAAAATTGGTGAAGCAGAATTACTTTTTGCTAAAATCGAAGACGAAGAAATACAAAAACAAATAGATAAATTGGAAGCAACAAAAACAGCTAATTTGGCTGAGAGCAAACAACCAGATCCGCAAAAAGATTTAATTCAGTTTGAGGATTTTGCGAAAATGGATATTCGTATCGGAACTATTCTTGAGGCTGAAAAAATGCCAAAAGCAAACAAACTTTTGGTTCTTAAAGTAGATACAGGAATTGATGTTCGTACGATTGTTTCAGGAATTGCTGAGAGTTTTTCGCCAGAAGAAATCATCGGAAAACGTGTTTCTGTATTAGCAAACCTTGCTCCAAGAGCTTTACGTGGTGTTGAAAGTCAGGGAATGATTTTAATGACAACAAACGCTGAAGGAAAATTGGTTTTTGTAAATCCAGATGCTGATGCACCGAATGGAGCGACAGTAAACTAAACTGATTTTACATACTAAACATATAGTTTGTCATTTCGAGGAACGAGAAATCTTCGCAAGTAACTCCGCAATGAGAATCCAATCTTTGTAGAGCCTCTCGCGAAGATTTCTCGTTCCTCGAAATGACAACATTAACTAAATAAAATTCTTACATTTTATTGTTTCTTTCAAATTTATATTTGTACGTTTGTACTGACAAAATATTTAAGAGACTTTCGATAATAAACTTATTTAGAGTAACGATAAGCGAAACCCTCATCATGGTGCTGGAGCAGGAAACTGCCCTTGATCTATTCTTTTGAATATTTTGTCACACCTAAAATGAGGGTTTCGTGCGTTTAAAATTTTCGATCATGACAGAGGAAAATCAAAAACCAACACATCACGATGTAATGCCATCAATGGCAAAATTCCTTTCAGACTTATGGTTTGAAGGAGATTTTAGAGAACAGCCCCATTATCTGTCTGAAATTTTCAAGCGAATTCTTGAAACAGATTTGGGAGATGACAAAGAGCTAAGATCAAAAATGATGGAATGCATCAAAACCAGTGAAATGCTTGCCGAAACACTAGAACCGTTTTCGGATAAACAAATTCAGAAGGCCTGCAGTAAAATTTTAGTGGCTTAAAAAATAAAAGCGTGAAATTCTTTATTGATTTCACGCTTTTTTTATTCTACAAATACTGTAAAGCACATTTTTCTTTAAAATTAGTTTTCTTACAAAAAAAATGAGATATTAGCGCCAAAAGTTATTCGAAAAACTGAAAATTATGGAGCTATTAGACAGTTTACCTACGTTGCTTAAATCTTTTTGGTACATCGCGATTCCAACAAGTTTAATTTTTCTTATTCAAACCATTATTACTTTTTCGGGCCTTGACATTGCCGATGGTTTCGATACCGATTTTGATGCACATGTTCACGATGGCGATTTTCAGCTTTTCTCGTTAAGAAATCTAATCAACTTTCTTTTAGGTTTTAGCTGGACAGGCATTTCATTTTATGCTACAATTGGCGAAAAGCCATGGTTTCTTATTACACTCGCTTTTGTCGTTGGAGTTTTATTTGTCCTATTGTTTTTCTTTGTAATCAAACAAGTGCAAAAACTAGCCGAAGACAATTCTTTTAAAATCACTAATACGCTAAATAAAACTGCCGAAGTTTATTTGACCATTCCAGAAAATAAAACCGGAAAAGGTAAAATTATGATTAGCGTAAATGGCGCTTTTCATGAACTTGAAGCTATGACAGAAAATGAAAGAATTCCGTCTGGCTCGGCTGTAAAAGTTGTCAAAATAGAAAACAACAATCTTTTAATCGTAGAAACCATATAACATAAATTATAATGATCAACCCAATTATTTTGATTGCAGTTGCGGCAATCGTTCTATTCGTAACCATTTCAGCATTAATCTCGAGGTACAAGCGCTGTCCTTCAGATAAAATTTTAGTAATCTATGGTCGTACTGGCGGAACCTCAGCACGTTGTGTACACGGTGGTGGTGCTTTTATCTGGCCAGTAATTCAGGATTACTCTTTTCTAGATTTAAAACCGCTTTCTATCGAAGCGAATCTGACCAATGCGTTAAGCCGTCAGAACATTAGAGTCGATGTTCCTTGTCGATTCACCATCGCCATTTCTACGGAAACTGACAGTATGAATACTGCTGCAGAAAGATTATTAGGTTTGTCATCAGAACAAGTTCAAGAGCTTGCAAAAGATATTTTGTTTGGTCAATTGCGTTTGGTTATTGCAACGATGACTATTGAAGAAATTAACTCAGACCGTGATAAATTCTTAGATAACATTTCTAAAAACGTTGACAGCGAATTAAAGAAAATTGGTCTTAAACTAATCAACGTAAACGTTACCGATATTCGTGACGAGTCTGGTTATATCGAAGCTTTAGGAAAAGAAGGCTGCGCAAAAGCAATCAATGAAGCTAAAATTAGCGTAGCTGAGCAGGAAAAAATCGGAGAAACTGGTAAAGCTCTTGCTGATAGAGAAAAAGACACTCAAATTGCTGAAACACATAGAGACAGAGATGTAAAAATCGCGATTACTCAAAAAGATCGTGAAATTAGCATTGCAACAGCGGCTAAAGACGAAACGATTGGTAAAGCAGAAGCAGAAAGAGATACAAGGGTAAAAACGTCTGAAGCAAACGCAATTGCGATTCAGGGAGAGAACGAAGCGAAAATTGCTATTGCCAATTCTGAAGCTATTCGTAGAGAAAAAGAAGCAGAATCGTTGCGTATTGCAATTGCTTGCAGAAAAAGTACAGCAGGCAAAAGCATTGGAAGAATCTTACCTTGCTGAACAAAAAGCCGAGTTAGCACGTTCTGAAAGAGAGCGTTCTACTCAAATTGCCAACATTGTAGTTCCTGCCGAAATTGCCAAACAAAGAGCGATTATCGAAGCACAAGCTGCTGCAGAAACTATTAGAGAGAATGCAAAAGGAGAAGCTGATGCAATCTTTGCTAAAATGGAAGCAGAAGCAAAAGGTTTATTTGAAATATTAACGAAACAAGCCGAAGGTTATAAAGATGTTGTGGCTGCAGCAGGCGGAGATCCAAGCAAAGCATTCCAACTTTTATTATTGGAAAAACTTCCTGAATTGGTTAAAACTCAAGTCGAAGCGGTTAAAAATATCAAAATTGACAAAATCACGGTTTGGGATTCTGGAAATGGTCAAGGCGAAAACGGTTCTACAGCTAACTTTGTTTCTGGAATGATGAAGACAGTTCCGCCATTAAATGATCTATTCAATATGGCAGGTTTAAACCTTCCAACTTATTTAAAAGGCGAAGATACTCCTCCTGAAGTTCCTCCAACTATTCAAGTAGAAGAAACAAAAGAATAAAAACCTTTTTTTAATATAAAAAAGCGCGAACCGATTAAGATTTTTAATCGATTTGCGCTTTTTGCTTTCAAAATACTCGTTTTCTAAGTTATCTTTGAAAAATAATACAAGAATAAATACATCTAATGAAACTCACAAAACCAAGATTAGCCCTAATCTGCGGTATACTTTGCATATCGATTTTTCCAATATTAGTAAAATTACGCTTAACTCCAGGATTAATTTCGGCTTTTTACCGAATGTTTTTTGCTGTGGTTTTGTTGTTGCCTTATGTACTTTTCAGCGGAAACTTTAAACTTCCAAATCTAAAATTTGCACTTTTAGCAAGACTTTGTGGTATTTTGTTTGCTTCAGATGTTGCAGTTTGGAATATCGCCATTCAGGAATCGAGTGCAACGCAGGCTTCGCTTTTGACAAATTTATCACCAGTTTGGGTTGGTATTGGTTCTTTCTTTTTTCTAAAAACAAAACCTGCTACTAATTTTTGGATTGGTACGATTGTTTCTTTATTCGGAATGGTAACTTTAGTCGGTTTTGAATTTTTTATCGATTTAAACTTCGATCAGGCATTTCTATTTGCGGTTTTGTCTGGAATTTTATATTCGATTTATCTTTTAGTTAGCAAGAATGTGCTTTCTACTGTTGATGTTCTTTCGTTTATGACGATCAGTTTAATGGCTTCTAGCATTTATTTAGGAATTTTGTGTTACTCATTAGGCGAACCATTCACTGGTTTTTCTGATGCTGGCTGGTTTGTTTTGGTACTTCAGGCCGTAATTTGTCAATTGTGTGCTTGGCTTTCTATTAGTTATGCCACTCAGCACATGCGCGCAACGAGAGTTTCACTAAGTTTATTGAGTCAAGCTGTAATTACCTCAATTTTAGCTTGGTTGTTTTTGGAAGAACAAATAACTTTACAGATGGTTTTCGGTGGAATCATTCTGCTTTTCGGAATCCGAATTACTTTTTATGATAAAACGATTTCTTTGAAAGGGCTTTTTTCTAAGAATTAAGAAAAAGGTTTCACGCAGATTCAGCAGATTTGAACAGATTTTAAAAAATCATTTTAATCTCATAATCTGTGGCTAAAAAATTAGTTTAATTCGTGAATTCGTGGCTAAAAAAAATCTCACGCAGATTCAACAGATATAAGCAGATTTTAAAAAATCATTTTAATCTTAAGAATCTGTGGCAAAAAAATTAGTGCAATTCGAGTAATTTGTTGCTAAAAAAATCTCTCGCAGATTTGGCAGATTGAACAGATTTTTAAAAATCATTTTAATCCCAATAATCTGTGGCAAAAAAATCTCTCGCAGATTCTGCAGATCGAACTGATTTATTTTCTATCTTAATAGAAGGCATTAGAAAAAAATTAGTGATAATTCGTGAAATTCGTGGCAAAAAAACCTTAAACTTGAAACAAAAACACCATGTTACATAAAACTAAAATACCGAACTTAAAAGTAATCGCATTTGATGCCGATGATACTTTGTTTGTAAACGAACCTTATTTTCAAGAAACCGAACATAAATTTTGTGCTTTGATGGAAGATTATCTTTCGCATCAAGGTATTTCGCAGGAATTATTTAAAATTGAAATTGCCAATCTGCCTTTGTATGGCTATGGAATTAAAGGTTACATTCTTTCGATGATTGAAGCTGCGATGAACATTTCGAACAATACCATTCCTGTTGAAGTCATTGAAAAAATCATTCAATACGGAAAAGAATTACTCGAAAAACCAATTGAACTTTTAGACGGAATTGAAGAAACGCTTGAAGCTTTAAAAGGAAAATACAAATTAGTCGTTGCCACAAAAGGTGATTTAAAAGACCAGCACAGCAAATTGCATCGTTCTGGTTTGGGTCATTATTTTCATCATATCGAAGTAATGTCAGACAAACAAGAAATTGATTATCAAAAACTTTTAGGGCGTCTAGATATTGAAGCGCACGAATTTTTAATGATTGGAAATTCATTAAAATCAGATGTACTTCCAGTTTTAGGAATTGGCGGTTATGCTGTTCATATTCCGTTTCATACTACTTGGGAACACGAAAAAATTAATCATACTATAGAACACGAGCACTTTAGTTCATTTGAAACTATTGCAGAAGTCGTTCCGAATTTATTATAATGAAAACACTTTTAGACTTAGAAAACTGGAATAGAAAAGAGCATTTTGCCCATTTCAAACAAATGGAAGAACCTTTTTTTGGCGCAACCGTAGAAATCGATTGTACTAAAGCATATGAAACGGCCAAAAGTTTAAACGCTTCTTTTTTCATTTTCTATTTACACAAAACTTTAGTTGCGGTAAACGCCATCGAGAACTTTAAATACCGAATTTCAGGAGATCAAATTTACATTAACGACCGTGTAGACGCTTCGGCAACGATTGGACGAGAAGATGGCACTTTTGGATTCTCTTTAATTGAATACCATTCGGATTTTAAAACATTCGAACAAAATGCATTAGCAGAAATTGAACGCATTCAAAACACAACTGGGCTTTTTACAAGATCATTTGACACTGATAATTTGATACATTTCTCAGCAATTCCGTGGTTGAATTTTACGTCACTTACTCATGCAAGAAGTTTTACTTATCCTGACAGTTGTCCTAAAGTTTCATTTGGAAAAATGATGCTTTCTGAAACAGGAAAAAGAACCATGTCAATGGCAGTTTATGTTCATCACGCATTAATGGATGGAATGCACATGGGGCAATTTGTAGATCTTTTTCAAGAGCTTATGAATCAATAAATAAACGGAATAATTTTTGTGCCCTAAAAACACATGAAACGAATTTTTCTTTTTTTGTTTTTAATCTCTAGTACTGTTATGCTAAGTCAAACAGTGCTGACTTCTTATGCAGTTGATTTAAAAAACAAAATTGCTCAATCTCAAATTATGACTGGCGAAAACACCGCTACTCATGATGTGTTTGTTTTTGCGGCCAGCCCAGATAGTCTTTCAATATTAAAATACAATAGCGCCTTATTTTTAAGAGATAAGTTTATAACCAACCGTCAATATACTGAGAATAAATCTTTGATGGGATATAGCTTTAGCGAAGACGGAAATCCAACTTTATATTGGTTTTCTAGAGAAGAAAAATCAATCATTTTAATTAAATATTTTCTGGAAAATAAAACTTCTAGAGCCTTAAAATTTCAGATTCCGCTGGAAGATAAATTCATTCTCACAAATTATCAAAAAGACAATAATTTCTATTTGATAATGAAAGAGAGAACAAAAGAAGCATTAACGGCTTTTATCTTTAAAAACGGATTGGCTGAAGAAAAGTTTTTAGATTTTAGTTCTTTCAAATTTATTGATCGCAGAACGCAACCCAAAACATTCTCTCAAATCTTGAATGAAAATCCCATCGAAAAAATGGATTCAGGCGAATACAATCCGTTGTATAAAGTTACAGCCAAAAGTAAAATGTATCTTCTTCCAAACCGTTTGATTTTATCTTTGGATCAAAGTTTCCGAAAAACTCAACTGTTTGACATTGATTTAGAAAGTATGGAAATAAAAGAGAAGACATTTATGAAACCTGTTGGAGAGAAAAATCCAAAGACGTCTAATTCTTTTTACCATGAAAATAAATTATATCAAATCAATGTAAACCCTGATGAACTCTTATTTGATATTAAAGATTATGAATCTGGAGAATCGATAAAAAGCTTTACGGTTTCAAAAAAAGACACAATCCGCTTTAGTAATTCGCCTTTACTAATGCAGATTGAAGATCGTGAACCCCGAAAATTAAAGAATACCGCAAGATTTTTAAAAACATTATCTTCTCTTGATGCAGGACTTTCGGTGTACAAAAATCAAAACAATCTTTTTATCACTTTAGGAGGATCGGGCAGTGATTTGAAAACAGTATCTATGAACGGTTTTAATTTTAACGATCCTATGGGAGATTTTCCTTCCAACAATTTTTACAATATTGAAACCAATTATTCTGTATTTTTCGAAAGCATCTGGACAAAAAAGCTAGAACTAACTCGAGAAACGCACCAGCCTTTTGCTACTGACAAAGTCTTTTACTTCTTAGATACACATAAAGAAGCTGTTCTTGCTAATACGCTTAAGTTAAACAATTACATTCTGCTGAGTTATTATGATGTTTTGTCAAGACAGATTGTGTTACGCAAATTTACCGATGGCTTTGACTAAAGACACTACCTATCAATAACTTATAAATAAAACCATTTATGTGTTTTTGTTTTTTTTACTGTTTTTATAGTCTTTAAATTTTTATCACTAATCTTATTCTAATACTTTTTTGGCTTTTAAAGAAAGTTTTTACCTACAATTTGTCGTTGTTTTGGACTAAAATTTAAAATTTAGAAACAATGAAAAAAGTTGTAATGACTCTTGCATTTGCCCTAGCATTAACTGGAGTACATGCGCAAACAGAAAACAATAACGGGTATAATAAATGGTCTATAGATTTAGGCGCAGGGGTTAATAAACCGCAGCGACCATTTAATGCTGGGTATTCTACCAATACTTTAAGTCCTTGGACTGGAGATATAGGTGTGCGTTACATGTTGAACAACAAATTCGGTTTGAAAGCAGATTTTGGATACAACAGTTTTACTGCAAAAGGAAGCTCTATCGATTTTGATTCAAAATACTATAGAGTAGATTTACAAGCTGTTGCTAACTTAGGGCGTATAATGAATTTTGAAACCTGGACTAACACCATTGGTTTATTAGGACATGCTGGTTTTGGGTATGCTCAATTAAGAAGTGATAATTTTAAAGGTGCAGATGAAATGGGTAACTTCATTGCTGGAGTAACTGGGCAAATTAGATTATCAAACAGAGTTGCTTTAACGGGTGATTTCTCAACTATTATAAACGCATCGCAAGACCGTACTTTTGACGGAGCATATGTTCCTGGCAACAGGGGGTTTTCTGGATTGATCTTTAACGGAACTGTTGGTTTAAATGTTTACTTAGGTAAAAACACAAAACATGCAGACTGGACTGTAATTTCAGATGAGGACAGTGATATTTCTGCTTTAGAAAGCAAAGTAGCAGATCTAGAATCACAAATCAAAAACAGACCTGCACAAAAAGAGGTAGTTGTAGAAAAACAAGTAGTTGCACCACAACCAAATGATAATGAATTAATCAGAAAAATGATTAATGACAAGTATTTCAGTGTTTATTTCGACTTCAATAAAACAACTCCAATTGAGAACTCAACTGCTGCAATTGATATTGTTTTAAATTACTTAAGAAAAAATCCTTCTGCTACTCTTGACCTTGTAGGTTATGCAGATCAAGTTGGAAAAGCTGAGTACAATGAGAAACTGTCTAATGCTAGAGCAAAAAACGTAAAAACTATTTTTGAAAAAGCTGGAATTGATTCTTCTCGTTTAAATGTTGTTGCAAACGGTGCAGATACATCTATTCAAAAAGATTCTGATGAAGCTAGAAGATTGGCTAGAAGAGTTACTTTTATTGTAAAATAATTCCTTTTAAGAAGACTTGATTCAAAAGTCCTTAAGAAAAAATCTTAAGGACTTTTTTATGCTTCAAAATTTAAAACAGCAGAAATATCTCATAAAATTTGGAATAAAATTTGATAAAATTCATTTATGAAAAAACTGCTACTCCTTTCTCTATTATTTTCTAAAAGCGTTCTGTTCAGTCAAACAGTCTTAAATTCGTTACCATTATCTTTAAATAATCTGGAAAAAACTCAAATTCTAAATATTGAAGACAAAGAATCTAAAGACATTTATGCCTTTGTTTGGGACAATCAGAACATAAATATTTTGAAATACAATAAGTCATTGTTTCTAACCAATCAATTTACAGATTTAATAAAGAAAGAAGCAAATAGAAACCTATTGGGCGCTACTATTAGTGCGGGACAAAAACCAACATTATATTGGATTTCAGGAAATAATAAAAATATTCTCATTACCACTTACAATCTAGCTCAAAAAAAATCAGAATCCTTAAATTTTGATTTTCCGAGAAATCACGAGTACATTATAAATTTTTTTCAAGAGAATAATACCTTTTACATTCTTGCCAAAGAAAAAGAACTTGAACATCTGCTTCTTTACAAATTTGAGAATCAAAAGTGTGAAATTAAAATGCTTGATTTTTCTGCTTTTACTTTTAAAAACAAACAGAATGTAAATATTTCTTTCAATGCTCTCCTCAAATACTTTCCAATTAAAAAAATAGAATCGGGAGTACTTAATCCTCCTAATCTCACATCACAAATAAGCAAATTCTATTTGGCTGATGGACGTCTCATTTTTACATTTGATGATCGTCTAGAGCGAACACAAGTTTTTGAGGTTAACCTGAATACTGGTATTATGAAGGGAAGAACTTTTGATCGTTCTGTTTCTAAAAGTCCACTAAGAACAGTAAATTCATTTTATAATGATAAAAAGCTATTTCAAATTGCAACAAATAAAGACGAATTGTTGTTTGAAGTAAAAGATTTTGATACTAAAAACAGCATTAAGAAGTATTCCTTTTCAAAAAATGATACTATTCCCTTTAAAAACTCGCCTTTCTTTCTTCAGATTAACAACAAGAAACCTCAGCAATTAAAAAACACTGCAAAATTTCTTAAAGATTTGGACGGACTTACTCCTAGTATTTCTGTAATTAAAAACAAAAAAAACAGTTTTATTACTTTTAGTGGTTTTGGAGAATCTTTCGATTACTATTTTAAATCTGATTCTCCCGAAGAGTTTGGAGTTCGCGAATATTATTCAATAAATAAAATAGTTTATTTTGATGCAATGTTAAATGAAAATTTAGATTTCATAAGCGACAAACAATCAGAACCAATGGCAAGTGAGAACTTGTTTTACTATTTGAATTTCAATAAAAAAATAACATTGTACCATGCTCTAGAATTAAAGAACTATTACATTCTAAGCTATTACGATGATGCTTCAAAGCAATTTATTATGAGAAAATTTACCGATGGTTTTATGATAGAAAACAATAGAAATTCAATCATAAGCAAATCGATATTTTCAAATCCCGCTACTTTTGAGAAAATCAGTTCCTATTAATTTCAACGAAAATCGATCTAAAAGTCTAATGTTTTCGAGCTTTCGCAAAAATGAAATGAATAATTTTTCTTAATTTTACAAAAAAGACACCTATTATGCTATCAAAAAATATTGAATCGGCTTTAAACAAGCAAATCAGAATAGAAGCAGAATCTTCGCAAACTTACTTGTCAATGGCTTGTTGGGCAGAAGTACAAGGATTGGAAGGAATTGCTCAATTTATGTACACACAATCAGACGAAGAGCGTGCACATATGCTTAAATTGGTAAAATATGTAAATGAACGTGGCGGACATGCTCAAGTTACAGATTTAAAAGCGCCTAAAATAACATATTCTACTTTTAAAGAAATGTTTGAGGAACTATATAACCACGAACTTTTTGTTTCAAAATCTATCAACGAATTAGTACACATTACTTTTGAAGAAAAAGATTATGCAACTCATAATTTCTTGCAATGGTACGTTTCTGAACAAATCGAAGAAGAAGCAACAGCTAAATCTATTTTGGACAAAATCAACTTGATTGGCGAGGACAAAGGAGGACTTTATTTGTTTGATCGTGATATTCAGCAATTAACAGTTACTAGTTCGATCGCTATCAATCCTAAATAAAAAAGTTAAAGTTTATTTAGAATATTTAAAAATAACTTTTTTGGTTTATATTTGTCTCTGTTTTTAAAATTCAGAGGAAAAAGTGAGCAAGAAAGAAAAAGACAAGGACAAAAAAAAGGATAAGAAGAAAAAGAAAAACGCTGTTATCCTTGACAAAATTAAGAAGATCGAAAATTGTAAATCTTCTTGCTCGCGAGAAGTATAAGAAAAGTGAAAAGAAACGCTGCTCACGCTGTCCTATGTTTGATTTATTCAAAAAAACTGCTTAACACGATATAGAAAAACCCATCAGATTTCTCTGGTGGGTTTTTTAGTTTTAAATTGCAGTCATTTCTCGATTCTTAAACTCCATTATGAAAAACGATATTACAATACCGAAATCAAGTCTTGACTTTTTGGTTGAGCTAAAACAAAATAACAACAAACCCTGGTTCGAACAGCATAAATCACAATATTTAATAGAACTTAATCATATTGAAAACTTTGCAGGCGCTTTACTAAAAGAGCTTTCCAAAACTGATGTTTTAGAAAATACTTCTGGCAAAAAAAGCGTTTATAGAATCTATCGCGATATTCGTTTTTCTAAAGATAAAACACCTTTTAAACATTATTGGGGCGGAAGTTACACACGTGCAACTGCAGCACGACGCGGCGGTTATTATTTTCATCTCGAAAAAGGAAACAGTTTTTTTGCAGGTGGTTTTTGGGGACCAAACGCAACAGATTTAAAACGAATAAGAACAGAATTTGCTCAAGATCCCGAAACCTTTCAGGAAATATTGAATTCAGAATCTTTTAAAAGCAATTTTGGAACTTTGCAAGGCGAACAGCTTAAAACAAAACCAAAAGGTTTTGATGTAGATCATCCTGCAATTGATTTACTTCGTTTCAAACAATTTTTGGTTATAAAACGTTTTACTGATGAAGAAGTATTGAGTCCACAATTTTTAGAACTGGCTTTAGATGCTTTCAAAAACATGCGACCTTTCTTTGATTATATGAGCGAAGTACTTATAACCGATGCTAATGGCGTTTCAATTTTATAAAAACAATTTTCCGTAAAGTATAAAACCCGACAGGTTTTAAAAACCTGTCGGGTTTTATTATTTCGCAAAAAAGATTATTTACTCAACAGTAAAATTTCATCTATAACAACCTCCGTTATATAGCGCTTTTCGCCGTTTTTGTCATCGTAGCTTCTGTGCGTTAGTTTTCCTTCAACAGCGATTTCTTTCCCTTTTACAACATACTTTTCGATAATTTCCGCTGTTTTCCCCCAAGCAGTTATGCGATGCCATTCGGTTTGCTCTACTTTTTCGCCTTTATCATTTCTATAAATCTCATTTGTTGCGATTGTAAGATGCGCAAGTTTTCTCCCGCTTTCTAATGTTTTAATTTCTGGATCATTACCAACATTCCCGATTAATTGTACTTTGTTTCTAATTGCACTCATGGCGTATACTGTTTTAATGTTATTATTAAATTGAATCGTTTATTGAATTCAACACTGCAAAGATGCCAAACCTCAACATTGACAGTCGGTTGTTAACTATTTACTATCGACTGTAACTATTTGTAAGCGTTTGTAAATGGAATTTGTTTTTTGTATATTTGAGATAAATCTTACGATATGCAAGCAAAAATTAAAAAAGTAGAGTTAAGAAATCTTGAAATAGAAGACTATAAACAATTAAAGAAATCAATGATTGAGTCATATCCAGAAATGGCAGATTCTTATTGGAGATCTGAGGATATAGAAAGACTTCTTTCAATTTTTCCAGAAGGACAGCTGGTGATTTTGGTTGACGGAAAAGTTGTTGGCTCTGCCCTATCTCTTATTGTTGACGAAAAATTAGTAGAAAAAAGACATAATTATCAGCAAATTAGTGGCGATTATACCTTTTCGACCCACAATCCAAATGCTGAAATTTTATACGGCATAGATGTTTTTATTCACCCCAATTATAGAGGCTTGCGTTTAGGGCGCCGTTTGTATGATGCAAGAAAGGAACTTTGCGAACAATTGAACCTCAAGGCGATTGTCTTTGCAGGGAGAATTCCGAACTATAGAGAACATGCCAAAAAGATGTCTCCAAAAACGTATATCGAAAAAGTGCGTACCAAAGAATTGTACGATCCAGTTCTTTCTTTTCAGTTAAGCAACGATTTTCATGTTTTGAGAATCATCAAGAATTATCTGGAAGGTGACGAAGAATCGAAAGAATTTGCGGTTCTATTGGAATGGAATAATATTTACTATGATGATAGTCCGAAACTGATTAATTTAAAGAAAAACATTATTCGTCTAGGACTAATTCAGTGGCAGATGCGTCCGCTTAATAATGTTGAAGCACTTTTTGAACAAGCAGAATTTTTTATTGATGCCGTTTCGGGTTATGGTTCTGATTTTGCTTTGTTTCCAGAATTGTTTATTGCGCCATTAATGGCCGATTATAATCATCTATCTGAGGCAGAAGCCATTCGTGAACTTGCCCGCCACTCTGATCCTATTAGAAAGCGTTTTCAGGAATTTGCCATTTCATACAATATCAACATTATTACAGGAAGTATGCCTTATTTAGAAGGCGGAAATCTTTACAATGTTGGATTTTTATGTAAAAGAGACGGAACTTCAGAAATGTATACCAAAATTCATATTACACCAAATGAAGTTATTCATTGGGGAATGAAAGGCGGATCTCAATTTAAAACCTTTGATACCGATTGTGGTAAAATCGGAATTTTAATCTGCTATGATGTCGAGTTTCCTGAACTTTCGAGACTTTTAGCAGATGAAGGAATGGATATTTTGTTTGTGCCATTTTTAACCGATACTCAAAACGGTTATACTCGTGTAAAACATTGTTCGCAAGCGCGTGCTATCGAAAATGAGTGTTATGTAGCCATAGCAGGTTGCGTTGGAAATCTTCCGAAAGTAAATAATATGGATATACAATATGCGCAGTCTTCTGTATTTACGCCATCAGATTTTGCTTTTCCAAGTAACGGAATCAAAGCAGAAGCTACTCCAAACACAGAAATGACGCTTATTGTTGATGTTGATTTAAATTTATTAAAAGAGCTTCACGAACATGGAAGTGTAAAAACATTAAAAGACCGTAGATCTGACCTTTACGAAATTAAAAAATTGAATTCATGAAAACATGCCTCGAATGCTCAGCCAAAATTTTCGGTCGCGAAGACAAGAAATTCTGTTCTGATAGTTGTAGAAATGCGTACAATAACAAAATAAATAAAGATAGTACAAATTTCATGCGAAATATAAACAACAAGTTACGCAAAAATTACCGTATTTTGGCAGAGTTAAATGTAGACGGAAAATCGAAAGCTTCTCGAGACAAATTATTAACAAAAGGCTTTGATTTTGAGTTCTTTACAAACATTTTACAAACCAAGACAGGAAATACATATTATTTCTTGTACGATCAAGGCTATCGTTCCTTGGACAATGATTATTTTATGCTTGTTAAAAAAGAAATATAGTTAGTATTATTCACCATGAGAAAAAACCCCACCTCAATTCTCGCCATAGTCTGCGTTTTAGCTTTACTCGGTATTATATATGCCACGATGATGCCGCAAGGAATTTCGAAAGATGACGAAGCGCTGGCCGAATTTTCGACCGAAAGAGCCTTAAATCAGGTTGAAATTATTGCACAGAAACCGCACTATGTCGGATCTACCAATCACGAACTAGTTGCTAATTATCTTAAGCTTGAATTAAATAGAATAGGTTTAGAAACAAGTGTTCAGGAAGGTTTTACTCTAAATGATAAAGGTCTTTTGGTAAAGTCAAAAAATATTTTGGCTCGAATTAAAGGAACAAACAATACAAAAGCACTTTTACTTCTTTCTCATTATGACAGTGCACCTCACTCTTTTTCAAAAGGAGCAAGCGATGACGCTTCTGGCGTTGCAACAATTTTAGAAGGTGTACGTGCCTTTTTATACTCAAAACATCCTCAAAAGAACGATATTATCATCTTATTTTCTGATGCAGAAGAATTAGGGTTAAACGGAGCAGCTTTATTCGTAAACAAGCATCCTTGGGCAAAAGATGTTGGTTTGGTTTTAAATTTTGAAGCAAGAGGAAGTTCTGGGCCAAGCTACATGCTAATGGAAACCAATAAAGGAAACCAAGCGCTAGTTAAAGAATTTACTAAAGCAAAACCTTCTTACCCAGTCTCAAATTCTTTGATGTACAGTATTTACAAAATGCTTCCTAACGACACTGATCTAACTGTCTTTAGAGAACAAGGAAACATTCAAGGTTTCAATTTTGCTTTTATCGATGGTCATTTCAACTATCACACACAACAAGATGATGTTCAGCATCTAAACAAAACTACATTAGCACATCAAGGCACTTACATCATGCCTTTGCTGAAATACTTCACCAATATTGATTTAAACCAAACGGAGTCTACAGAAGATAATGTTTATTTCAATGTTCCTTTTACCTTCATTAGTTATCCGTTTACTTGGGTAATGCCAATGACACTTATTGCTCTAGGTTTATTGATTGTTTTCATTTTTGTTGGAAAAGCAAAAAGAATCATCACTTTCACAGAAATTTTCAAAGGGTTTGTTCCGCTTCTAGGATCTATTATAATTGCAGGATTAGTAACCTTTTTAGGATGGAAACTTCTTCTTGAAATTTATCCGCAATATTCTGATCTTCTAAACGGATTTACCTATAACGGGCATGCCTATATTGGTGCTTTTGTTACTTTGAGCATTGCTATTTGTTTTGCTTTCTATCATCATTTCTCTGAAGCTAAAATTACCATGAACCATTTTGTGGCGCCTCTATTGCTTTGGATTATCATTAATGCTTTTTTAGCCAACAGCTTAACTGGTGCAGGCTTTTTAATCATTCCTGTATATTTCGGAATTTTATTATTCGGAATCTTTGTCTTTACACAGCACTATAGTTTAGGATTGAATTTAATATTCTCTATTCCTGCCCTAGCAATTATTGCGCCTTTTATTGTAATGTTTCCAATTGGTTTAGGACTTAAAATATTATATGGAAGTGCCGTTTTAACCGTTTTGCTATTCGGATTATTGCTTCCGATATTTGGAGCTTTTGCTAAAAAAGGAGCTTGGATTGTTGTTTTCTTTCTTACTTCTATCGCATTTTTCGTTTACGCAGGATACAATTCTGGCTACGAATACGGAAAAGCCAAATCAAACAGCTTGTTATATGTTTACAATGCCGATAACAATTCTGCTGTTTGGACCACTTATGACACAAATTTAGACGAATGGACTAAATCGTATTTAGGCGAGAAAAATCAAAAAGCAGTTGGGTTAAATACGCTTCCGCTGGCAAGTAAATACAATACAACGTTTACTTATAGCGCAATTGCTCCAGTTGTTGAAGTGCCAAAACCGACAATTCAATTTTTAAGAGACAGCGTAATTGGAAATAATAGATATCTGAAAATCAAAATTACTCCAAACAGAAAAGTAAACCGTTACGACATTTATGCTAATCCAAAAATGACATTTTTTAACTTTAAAGCAAACGGAGTGACAACTTCTGGCGAAAAAGGAAACCGTCTGCAAAGAGAAGACAGTAAAATTTTATGTTATTATGTTGTAGGCAACGAACCGCTTGAAATGGAATTCTACATCAATAAATCATCTATTTTTGATATGGATTTAATCGAGAGTTCGTTCGATTTAATGAGCAATCCGCTATTAAATGTTAAACCAAGAAATAATTGGATGATGCCAACGCCATTCGTTTTAAATGACGCAGTATTAATACAACAAAAAATCAAAAGATATACGCCACCAGTAAAACCAATTGCCCCTGTTGTGCCTGTAGATAGTTTGGCTGTAAGTAAAGATAGTTTGAAACCTGTAGTTGTTAAACCAGAATAAGGAAATTGGACTAACCCAAAATCATTTAAAATGAAAAAAAACTTCGTGTTGTTCTTGACTTTCAACAGCTTTCTAGCACTTAATGCACAAAATGTCGAAGAAAAAATAGCGGCAAAAGCATGCGAGTGTTTAGAAAAAAGTTCAAAAATTACTGAAGATGTTTTTAGGGACTGTCTAACTAAACCAATGGGCGAACTGATTCTGACAGATAAAGATCCAAAAGTGAGAGAATCTATCAATACAGTTGAGGGCATTCAAGGCATGATTCTGAGAGTTCAAGGTATCATTTCAAAAAAATGTCCAAACTTAGTTCCAGAAGTAATAGAAAACAAAGACAATATTTTCTATAGTGAATCAAAAGACAAAAACGCACAGAACTCTTATATAATTGCAAAAGATTTTATGCGTCAGAACAACTATAAAATGGCTGTTGAGAGTTTTCAGCTGGCTTTAAAATCAGATCCAAACTTTGTTCTTGCACTTGATGATATTGCTGTTTCTTATAGACAGTTAAACGATTATGATAATGCCATTAAATATTACAAAAAATCACTAGAGATTTATCCCGAAGGAAATTTTGCTTTAATGAACATTGGAGTTGTTTATACTTTAAAATCTGATTTTAAAACCGCGATCGGTTATTACGAAAAACTAATTCAATATCATCCAGACAACGCCGAAGGTTATTTTGGTGCAGGAAAGAACTATTTCATGCTCAAAGACGATGAAAAAGCATTAGATAATATTTTTATTGCACATATCATTTATACCAACGAAAATTCTGAATATGCGAAAGATTCTGAACAACTCCTTGGTGCTATTTATCAGAAAATGAAATCGGAAAACAAAGAAGATTTATTCAAAAAAATCGCTGAGAAAAACAACGTTAAAATAGAATAAACATGGCAACAAATATTTCTACAATCGTTTTAAATGCATCAGTTGAAAAAGTATGGAATGCATTAACACAACCAGAATTAGTCAAACAATGGCAATACGGAAGCGATTTGCTTACGACTTGGAAAACTGGAAGCGAAATCAGATTTAGAAATGAATGGGATGGTCAAGTTTTTGAACAATGGGGAACTGTTTTAGAAGTTGTTCCAAATCAGAAAATCAAATACTCTCTGTTTTTTCCAAGACCTGGTTTAGAAGATAAACCGGAGAATTATTTTATAATGAATTATGTTTTATCTGAAGAAAATCAGAAAACAAAACTTGAAATAATTCAAGAAGATAATCGTCCAGGCGCAGTTCAAGAAGAACCGCAAGGCGAAGAGAATCCGATTTTACAAGGCTTAAAAGCTTTAATAGAATCGTAAAATTTAAGTTTAGAGACACCAAGATAAAAAGCACTATTTTCATAGTGCTTTTGTTTTTTTAAGATATGTTGAGAAACCTTTACGCCTTTGTTTCTCTGAACCTTTGCAACTCAAAATCAACAAGCGCATTCTATTTTTAAACCTTGTTTTTCGCCTTTTGTTCCTTCGGTTGCATATCCGTCGATTTTCCACCATTCCAGTCCGCCAATTAGCTCTTTTACTTTAAAACCTAATTTCGTCATATTCAAAGCTCCTTTTGTAGACGCGTTACAGCCAATTCCGGTGCAATACGTTACATACAAAACATCTTTATCTAAATCCTTTGTCGTTTCTAGATTCATTTCGCGATGCGGAATATTAATCGCATTCGGAATATGCTCTTCATCATAACCAAAAGCTCTTCTGGCATCGATTACGATTATTTTTTCACCATTATTTAAAGCTTCGAATAAATCTGACGGATCCATTTCAAAAGCTAACTTGTTTTCATAATGTTTAATTTGTGCTTCCATGTTGTTTAGGTTTTAATGTTTTACTTTTCCAAAAGTAGATGAACATCAAACACCATAAAAACGAAAAGAATTCATCATGAGCATTACTTTTTTTCATACCAAAGCCAGTCTAAAATTTTGTTACTTTGCGTATTAATTCTTCAAAAATGGAAATACGCCACTTAAAATTGATCAAAGCAATTGTCGAAGAAGGAAGCATCACAAAAGCGATCGACAAACTTCATTTAACACAATCGGCTTTGAGCCATCAGCTTAAAGAAGCCGAATATCAATTGGGAACCGCCATATTTTTAAGAACAAACAAAAAATTAGTGCTTACAAAAGCTGGTGAAAAAATCTACGAAATTGCCAACGAAATACTGAATAAACTTGCCGAAACCGAAACTCAAATCAAACAAATGGTCTTTGGTGAACATGGCGAAATCAGAATCAGTACTGAATGTTTCTCAAGTTATCATTGGCTTCCTTCGGTTTTAAAGCAATTTCATCTTTTATATCCGAATGTAGAATTGAAAATCGTAGCCGAGGCGACTCATATTCCGTTGCAAAAATTGCTGGAAAACACCATTGACATTGCCATTGTAAGCGATCAGATAAAAGACAGCAACATCAAATATCAAGAGCTTTTTCAGGATGAAATGGTTATGGTAGTTTCAGAAAACCATGCTTGGTCTGATAAAAAATATGTAGTTGCAGAAGACTTCATCAACGAACATTTGAT
Source organism: Flavobacterium ginsengisoli (assembly GCF_029625315.1). Taxonomy (NCBI): domain Bacteria; kingdom Pseudomonadati; phylum Bacteroidota; class Flavobacteriia; order Flavobacteriales; family Flavobacteriaceae; genus Flavobacterium; species Flavobacterium ginsengisoli. The sequence goes on along the minus strand of NZ_CP121110.1, from coordinate 3,744,188 downwards.
TATTCATTCACTTCCTTTGGAGACCGTTACTATTCACCAATTTCTTTTGGCTCCTGCCAAAGTAAATCCGAAGAAAATAACGCCAATGCCATTAACCGAAGCTTCGCTCGAAATGGTTAAAGCCGATATGGGCGTGATGTCAATGGCAAAATGGGCATTTACACCCTATTTAAAAACCACTTCTTTACGAGCAGTGAAAGTTGGAAAAAATGGATTGAAAAGAAAACACTTTATTGCCACACGTGCTAAAGAAAGTTATCCCGATTATTTTCATCATTTCATTAGCTTTTTACAAAATGAAATTAACTTACAATGGAATATTCAATAAGAAACTGTGAAATCACAGATTTGCCCAAACTACTTGTTTTAATTGAAAAACACGCAGAATTTGAAAAAGCTGAGTTTTCTCCTGAAGGAAAAGAAGATGGTTTAAAAAACGCTTTATTTGGCCAAAATCCAAAATTATTTTGCTTGGTTGTGGCTACAAACGAAACGATTGTTGGTTACACTTCTTATACGTTTGATTTTTCGACCTGGAACGCACAAAACTTTCTCTACATGGATTGTTTATTCTTGGAAGAAGAAACCAGAGGTTTTGGAATTGGAGAAATCTTAATCGAGAGATTAAAAGAAATAGGAAAACAAAACAATTGCGTTAACATTCAATGGCAAACGCCGGAATTCAATACAAGAGCGATTAAATTTTATAACAGAATGGGCGCAAAAGGAAAAGACAAAGTCCGATTTACTTTAACTTTGTAACCAAAGAATATCTCTGTGACTTTTAATCACGCAAATAAAGAAAATTAAACTTTGCGACTTTGCGAGATTATTAATTGCAGTAACCTTAAAAAAATGAAACAAATTAGCATCTTAGGCTGTGGCTGGCTGGGACTTCCTTTAGCAAAAACATTAATTACGAAAGGCAATTCGATAAACGGATCTACAACTTCAGAGAATAAACTTTCGATTCTAAAAGATGCGGGAATAAATCCGTTTTTGGTTGAAATTGAAGAAAAAGAAGTTTCTCAAAACATTGATTCTTTTTTAGCAAAAAGCGAAATCTTAATTATAGATATTCCGCCAAAATTAAGAGCAGTCGATCCTAATTCTGAAAAGAAAGCTTTTGTAGATAAAATCAAAAATTTAATTCCGTTTATAGAAAAATCAACGGTTGAGAAAGTGCTTTTTGTAAGTTCGACTTCTGTTTATAGTGATGATAATGGTTTTATAGCAGAAGAAACCATTCCGAATCCAGAAACGGAAAGTGGTAAACAATTGTTTTTAGTCGAAAAGCTTCTGCAGACAAAATCAAAACTTTGAAACTACAATTCTTCGTTTTGGAGGTTTAATTGGCGAAGATCGTCATCCTGTTAAGTTTTTAGCAGGAAAAGAAAACCTAGAAAATCCAGATGCTCCTGTTAATTTAATTCATCAAAAAGATTGTATTGGTATTATTGAAGAAATCCTAAATCAATCTAAATGGAATGAGGTTTTTAATGCCGTTGCGCCCTTTCATCTGTCAAGAAAGGATTACTACACTCAAAAAGCTACCAAAATGAATTTGCCTTTACCAAATTTTAGTTCAGAAAAATCGAATATTAAAAAGGTAATTTCAAGTGAAAAAATTGAAACCGTTTTAGATTATAAATTCAGATTGGGAGATTATTAAATCTTACTGTCAGGCTGAGCGAAGTCGAAGCCCATTTCGTTTTCATAAGCCTTCGACTTCGCTCAGGGTGACAATCGTCTAAACTGTCGTGCAAAAACTTAAATTACTTACATAGTTTTAAAAAACTTTGCGAACTTTGCTTCTTTGCGGTTAAAATTCAAAAAATCATGGAAACAGTTTTCATCAATTCGCCTCTCGGAATCACCAAAATCATTGGAGATGAAAACGGCATTTCGGTAATTTCTGTTTCTGATATTGGTACGAATGAGGTTTCAGAAACTATTCCAGAAGTTTTACAAAATGCAGTTTTGCAATTAAATGAATATTTTGAAGGAAAAAGAACCGATTTTGATTTAAAACTGAATCCGCAAGGAACCGAATTTCAGCAGAAAGTCTGGAAAGCTTTATTGGAAATCCCGTACGGAAAAACGGTAAGTTACATGGATCAGACCAAAAAACTTGGAGATGTAAAAGCAATTCGCGCTGTAGCCTCGGCAAATGGTAAAAATCCGCTTTGGATTGTAGTTCCTTGTCATCGCGTGATTGGAACAAACGAATCCTTGACTGGATATGCTGGAGGGTTATCTCGTAAAAAATGGCTTTTGGAACATGAAAGCCCATCTCCACAGCAAAGTTTGTTTTAATTTGTTGTCAAAAAAGCAGGATAATTCATCTCAATTTTTATTTACGATAGATTAAAAATTTAAATTTGTGTACATTTATACAGAATCAAAATTAGTTCAATCCGTGAATTCGTGGCAAAAAAAATATGATTGAAAAAATAAACCTAAATAACATTTTATTTCTTGATATAGAAACAGTTCCTGAAGAAGAGAATTTCAATTCGCTTGACGCTGAAATGCAAACGCTTTGGGACTTGAAAACGCAATATCAACGAAAAGACGAGTTTTCTCCCGAAGAATTTTACGAACGTGCTGGAATTTGGGCTGAATTTGGAAAGATAATTTGCATTTCGGTTGGTTTTTTTACGATCAAAGGAGATATTAGAAATTTTAGAGTTACCTCATTTTTTGGCGATGAGAAGAAAATTCTAAAAGACTTTTCGAATCTGGTTAACAATCATTTTAATCAGCCGCAGCATTTGATGTGTGGGCATAATTCAAAAGAATTTGATATTCCGTTTATTGCAAGAAGGATGATTATCAATCAAATGGCAATTCCAGATAAACTGAATTTATTTGGTAAAAAGCCTTGGGAAGTTCCGCATTTGGATACTTTAGAATTATGGAAATTTGGCGATTATAAGCATTTTACATCTTTAAAATTGCTCACCAAGATTCTTGGAGTTCCTTCTCCAAAAGGTGATATTGACGGAAGTCAGGTTGCACATGTCTATTATGTTGAAAAAGATATTGACCGAATCATTACCTATTGCGAAAAAGACACCATTGCAGTTGCTCAGGTTTTCTTGCGCTTGCGTCGAGAAGATTTATTGATTGATGAAGAGATTATTCATGTATAGCTTTTAAGTTGCTAAGCTACTAAGATGCTAAGATTTTTAACCATCGTGTTAAAATAAACTTCAACGACTTAAATGGTCTAAAAATGACACACGACGAAATTTCGCATTACCGTTTGGTTTCGCAAAAGCTTTATAAAACAACTTCTTGTTCGCCACAAGAAATTGTAAAACATCTTGGTGCTATGCAGGCTCAAGATTATGCAATGGCAAAATGGGCCATTGGTTCTCGTTGTGATGCTGGCGAAAAAGAGATTGAAGAGGCTATAAATTCGGGCAAAATTATCCGAACTCATATTCTGCGTCCGACTTGGCATTTTGTTTCTCCTGATGATATTTATTGGATGCTGGATCTTTCGGCTCCGCAAGTAAAACGTTTCACTTCTTCTGCGACTAAAAAATATAGTTTTGATGAGAAAAAGCTAAACCAAGCTAATACTTCTATCGAAAAACTATTGGCAGGAAACAATCATTTGACTCGAGATGAAATCATGCAGGAACTTGGCATCAAGAAAACTTCAAGCGCCGATTTCTTGAGTGCCGCCATTATGATGAATGCCGAATTGGATGGTTTAGTCTGCAATGGAGAAATGAAAGGCAAACAAATTACGTATGCTTTGCTCGAAGAAAGAGTTTCTAAACCAAACTCCAAACTAAATAAAGAAGAAGCTTTAGCCAAACTTGCTTTACGTTATTTTGAAAGTCATGGTCCTGCAACAGTACTTGATTTCTCTTGGTGGTCGGGTTTTGCTCCCACAATTTGCCAAAAAGCAATTAACGCAATAGAGTTGCAATTAAACAAAATTACTATTGATAATCAGCAATATTGGCTTAAAAAAGACATTAACAATACAGATAACTTTCGCGAAATCGTACATTTTCTTCCCGCTTTTGATGAGATCCTGATTTCGTATAAAACACGAGAAGCTTCTTTTCAAACAGATCATCAATCGAAAGTTTTTACTAATAATGGCATCTTTAAACCCATAATTTTAGAAAATGGAAAAGTGATCGGCATTTGGAAAAGGACAATCAAAAAAGATCATGCTAAAATAGAAACGGAGCTTTTCAAAGAAATCGAAACCGACAAAAAACACATCTTATTTGAAGGAATTAAATCTTTTGAAACCTATTTGGGAACCAAAATTGTTATTGAATAATCTGAATTTTTATAAAAATTTTGTTGCTTATAACTCTTACTTCGGGTTTCACTCCTAAAATCTTTATGCGTATTATTGCTAAATAATTACATTTACAAAAAATTACAATTATGGTATTAAGCAGATTTTGGTTAGCGATTTTTATTTCTTCGATTGTTTTTATTGTAGTCAGTTTGTTTACTGCCAATACGTATACCATTGATTCTATTTTAAATGGAAAAAAAGATGATCCTATTTTAGTTTCTGAAAAATACCTTGAAGAACTTCCTGCTTTCTTAAAAGACAGTATTAAGAAAGCGCCAGATCAGACCATGATTATCAATCGTGATACACTAAATGCCGATACAACGTATGTTTACAAAAACAAAACCGTAAAAATTTATAGCGGACTTCAAAAATCTGATGGTTTATTGCCAACTTGTAAAAGCACTTTGGTTGATTTAATTCTGCCGCTTATCGCTTATTTAGCTTTTTTCTGTGGTTTGATGGAACTTTTAATCGTTTCTGGAGCTTCTGGAAAATTAGCAAAAGCACTGAGTCCGGTTTTTGTTAAGGTATTTCCGAGCATTCCACAAAATCACCCTTCGATATCTTATATGACTTTAAATTTTGCTTGCCAATTTCTTGGGATTAGATTCGGCTGCAACTCCATTTGGATTAAAAGCTATGGAAAGTTTACAGGAAATAAATCCCGAAAAGGACAAAGCGAGTGATGCACAAATCATGTTTATGTGTCTTCACGCTTCTGGATTGACTTTAATTGCAACTTCTATTATTGGTTATCGAGCTGCCGCAAACGCAAGTAATCCTGCCGATGTAATGTTGCCTTGTATCATAACTTCGTTTATCGGCACCATTGCTCGCTTTCTTGATTGTTGGAATCAAACAGAAAATCAATTTCAAAAGCGCCTCTCTTCTTATTGGTTTAATGGTTTTAATTGCTTGCAATTGTGGGGTTACTGATGTATGTAAATCATTTGGATTTGATTGGAAAAAACTATTTTACCTCTAATCTTTCTGGATTAATCTTAATTGCGATCATAGCATTTACTTTGATTTTCTCATTCCGACATGAAAAGAAATTCAAAGAAGCTGAAACGACTGTTTTCGATACTTTTGTTGTTGGAGCCAATAACGGAGTCAAAACAGGAGTTACAATTTTTCCTTATGTTTTAGGAATGCTGGTTGCAATTTCGCTATTTAGAAACAGCGGTTTATTTGAAATTATCAGTGACGGAATTGCTTTTGTCTTCTCGAATATGGGAGTAAATAAAGAAATTACCAATGCACTTCCTGTTGCCATGCTGCGCCCATTTAGTTCTGCTGGTTCAAGAGGTTTCTTAATTGATTCTATGAATACATTTGGAGCCGATTCTCTAACGGCAAGATTAAGCAGTATTTTCCAATGCAGCGCCGAAAGTACTTTCTATGTAATTGCGGTTTATTTTGGATCGGTAAATATCAAAAACACCCGTTACGCTTTAGGCACGATGCTTTTGGTAGATTTGATTTGTGTGATTACAGCAATTTTTGTAGCTACTTGGTTTTTTTAGTAGAAATTAAATGTTACGGCTAGATTAAAATTTGGGATTAAAATATGAATCGAGCCGATGGCTCTTCAAATTAAATGCGGATTTTTTTCATTGTTAACCGGATTAAAATCCGGCCCTACAAAATATTTCGAGCCAATGGCTCTTTTACAAATAAACATTTGACAAAGTTCCGTAGGAACGTTTAAATATTGTAGCCACGGATTTTAATCCGTGGAAAATAATATAATTAATAATTCCAAAAGTTCCAGCGGAACGACACATTCAAAAAAAAGAAAGACAAATACTACAATAATTAAAGAGATATGATTTATTTTGCCAAAAAAAGTATGGCAAATACCTATCATCAAATTTACATTCAAGTAGTTTTTGCAGTCAAATATAGAAATGCCGTAATTGAGGAAAGCTGGAAATCAAAATTGCTTGGCGTGATTGGAAATTTAATTAATGAAAATGGAGGCAAAACAATTATTGTAAATGGTGTCGAAGATCATCTACATTGTTTATTAGCCATTAAGCCAAGTATTTCAATATCTGAACTCATGAAAAATGTTAAGGCAAAATCTTCAAAGTATATCAACGACAATCAATTAACCAAATCCAAATTTTCATGGCAAGTCGGATATGGCGTTTTCTCATATAGTCAATCTCAAATTAATTCTGTTTACAAATACATTGAAAATCAAAAGGAACATCATAAAAAGCAAAATTTTAATGATGAATTTCTGAATTTTCTAAATAAATTTAATGTCGATTACGATGAAAAATTTATATTTGAAAATCTAATATAAACCTTATGAAAATAGCCCCCTTTTTCTTCGTATTGCTCTTAATCGGTTGCCAAAAAACAAAACCTACAGATGCTGCACCACCAACAGCAGAAATCATTGAACCACAGGAGACATTAGAAGTTTCAGCTAATGAAAAAATTATTAAAACCGATACTGTAGCGATTTATACTGGAGAAACAGAATCTTCGACAGATTTTATTTTAGCGCATTTGGTAGATCAGCAAGCAGATAAAGACAGCATTGTTACTGTAAAATACCGATTAGACTTTTATCAGAATAAAACCAAAACCGCATCTTCTAAAGTTGCGATTAAAAGTTTTCAAAAAGGTTCTGAGTGGACAGCTTCTTACGGATTAACATCTGAGACTGCTAAAAATTCTCCTTTTATACAAATCAATTTTGGATATCCTGCTTGTGGTTATTCACACGAAAACTATCTTTATTATTTAAAAAACAGCGGACTACAATTAGTACACCAATGGAGCTCAATGTCTGACAGCGGCTGGGGGAACTGGGTTGAAATCGTAAATCCTTCTACCAAATCTGATCCAAAATCTTTTTATTGCAAAACTGTTGCGTTTTTACCTGCAGACGAGGATGAGAACATGGATATGGGAATTCTTCAACACTCAGACTCAATCTCTTTTGAATTAAAAGACAATAAATGGAAAAAGATGTCGCTTTCTGCAAAAGACAAACCGTATTTTGAAAAAAAGATGACGTTTGATCAATTTAACGCCGCAGAATAAAAAAACAGTTGCAGAAGAGCCCTAATTCAAATTCTTTCTTAGGTAAATAATTTCTAAATTTGTAAAAAAACAAAACAATGATCGATTTTATATACCAAGATCCTTATCCGATCTTAAAGGATGATACGCAGTACCGCAAAATCACTTCTGATTTTGTGAAAGTAGAGAAATTTGGAGAACGCGAAGTTTTAACAGTTGATCCAAAAGGTTTAGAGTTATTGGCTGAAGAAGCTTTGACTGATGTTTCGTTTATGTTGAGAACGACACATTTACAAAAATTAAGAAAAATTCTTGACGACCCAGAAGCAACAGATAATGATCGTTTCGTGGCATACAATTTACTTCAAAATGCTTCTGTAGCTGCCGAGGGCCAGTTGCCAAGCTGCCAAGATACAGGAACTGCAATTGTAATGGCTAAAAAAGGCGAAAGCATTTTTACTGGTGTTGATGATGCAGAATGGTTAAGCCGTGGTATTTTCAACACGTACCAAAAAAGAAATTTACGTTATTCGCAGATTGTTCCGATTTCGATGTTTGAAGAGAAAAATTCAGGATCAAATCTTCCTGCGCAAATTGATATTTATGCTAAAAAAGGAGCTTCATACGACTTTTTGTTCATGGCAAAAAGGTGGAGGATCTGCAAACAAAACATACTTATATCAGCAAACAAAATCGTTGCTGAATGAAAAATCTCTAGATGAATTCATTCGCACAAAAATCAAAGATTTAGGAACTTCTGCTTGTCCTCCATACCACTTGGCTTTGGTAATTGGTGGAACTTCTGCAGAAGCGAACTTAAGCGCTGTTAAAAAAGCATCTGCTGGATATTATGATCATCTTCCAACTTCAGGAAACATGGCAGGTCAGGCTTTCCGTGATTTTGAATGGGAAGAAAGAGTTCAGAAAATTTGCCAGGAAAGTGCAATTGGAGCGCAGTTTGGAGGAAAATATTTCACACACGACGTTCGTGTAATTCGTTTGCCTCGTCACGCGGCTTCTTGTCCAGTTGGGTTAGGAGTTTCTTGCTCTGCAGACAGAAATATCAAAGGAAAAATTACTAAAGACGGAATCTTTGTTGAGCAACTAGAAGTAAATCCGAAACAATTTTTACCAGAAACGGCTCCGCATTTAGAAGCGCCTGTAGAAATTGATTTAGATCAGCCAATGTCGGATATTTTAGCTAAATTATCTCAATATCCAGTTAAAACTCGTTTAAAATTAAACGGAACTGTAATTGTGGCTCGTGATATTGCTCATGCAAAAATTAAAGAATTGTTAGACGCTGGAAAACCAATGCCGGATTATTTCAAAAACCACCCTGTTTACTATGCTGGGCCTGCAAAAACTCCAGACGGAATGGCTTCAGGAAGTTTCGGACCAACAACTGCTGGACGTATGGACGTTTATGTGGATGAATTCCAGAAAAATGGTGGAAGTATGATTATGCTGGCAAAAGGAAACCGTACCAAACAAGTTGCTGACGCATGCAACAAATACGGCGGGTTCTACTTAGGTTCTATTGGAGGTCCTGCGACTATTTTGGCTCAAGACAATATTCTTAAAGTAGAAGTGGTTGATTTTGAAGAATTAGGAATGGAAGCTGTTCGTAAAATCACTGTTAAAGATTTCCCTGCCTTTATTATTACCGATGATAAAGGGAATGATTTCTTTGCAAACCTATAGTCATTTCTTAACCGCAAAGAGCGCAAAGTTTTACGCGAAGTTCACAAAGCAAAATTCATAGAAAATAAAAAACCGTCTCAATTGAGACGGTTTTTTTATTCTTGGCGTTCCTTGCGTAAAACTTTGCGCTCTTTGCGGTTAAAAATCATTAAGCGCTTAAATCCTGTTTTTCAAAAGCTATAAAATGCGATATTTCGCCTTTTAGGTTATAAACTGGCGAAGCCTCGATTTTACATTTATACGTTTGGCCGTTTTTTCTATAGTTTTCAAGTGTTTTTACAAAAGGAATCTTCTTTTTTTACCGCTTCTCTTATTTCCTTTAAATCTTTTTGTGAAGTTGCTGGGCCTTGAAACATCTTTGGTGTTTTTCCTAAGATTTCTTCCTCTTTGTAGCCCGTCATTTTTTTTATTCCGCTTGACGCGAAAACTATTTTCAAATCTAAATCGGTTACTAAAACCACTTCGTTTTTGAGTCTTTCCTGAATATTGAGCATTTTTTCATCCCAGATAAATTCATCTGAGATTTGGCTTACCCTTTTTAAATCAGTACTTAGTGCTTTTAGTTCATTCAGATATTCATAGTGGAAATCCCAAGATAGGATTGGAACTGAATTTCGCCGCAGCGGATCATCAGAATTTCTATTTTTCATACAAAATCAATTCAGAAGACAGATAAATCTTTTTACTCAAAGGTAGCAGAAAAATCTTATCGCTCGCATTCCATTCCTTATTTTGAACTTTTAAAAATTGTTATTAAAAAGTAAATTTTAGCCGCACCACCACTGCCTTTTTTTCCTCGTTATTTAAGTTGCTTAATGAGATTCCGAGCAATCGTACCGAATCTTTCATCTTTTCCTGATATAACAACTCCTCAACATTTTCCATAATCAGACTTTTATCAGAAATAAAATAAGGGAGAGTTTTACTTCTCGTTTGTCGCGAAAAATCGCTGTACTTGATTTTAAGTGTAATTGTTTTTCCAGAAATATTATGCCTTTGCAGACGTTTTTCTAACGAAACCGCTATACGTTCTAGTTGTTGCATCATAAAAATCTCAGAAGACAGATTCACATCAAAAGTATGTTCTGCGGCCACAGATTTGGTTATTCTCGAAGACTTTACTTCACTATTATGTATGCCACGCACAACATGGTAATAAAACGCTCCAGATTTTCCGAAGTGTTTTTCTAAAAACTCTAAAGACTTGCTTTTCAAATCGGTTCCTGTGAAAATTCCGAGCTGATACATTTTTTCTGTTGTCACTTTCCCAACGCCATAAAATTTACGAATTGGAAGATCTTCCAAAAAAGCTTCTACTTCGTCAGGATTTACCGTTTTTTGTCCGTTCGGTTTATTATAATCGCTGGCAATCTTGGCCACAAATTTATTGATTGAAATACCTGCCGAAGCGGTTAGTCCAACTTCATCTAAAATTCTTTGTCTAATTTCTTGTGCTAAAAGACTTGCGCTAGGATTTCCTTTTTTATTTTTGGTAACATCCAAATAAGCTTCGTCAAGCGAAAGTGGCTCGACTAAATCGGTATATTCATGAAAAATTTTATGGATTTTGGATGAAATCTCTTTGTATCGATCAAATCTTGGTCTTACGAAAATAATATCTGGACAATATTTTTTGGCTAAAACGCCGCTGATGGCACTGCGAACACCAAACTTTCTTGCTTCGTAACTTGCGGCCGAAACCACTCCTCGATTCTCCGAACCTCCAACTGCAACTGGTTTGCCTCTTAGTTCTGGATTGTCCATCTGTTCTACCGATGCATAAAAGGCATCCATATCAATATGAATAATTTTACGATATGTTGGTGTTTCAGACATTTTGCAAATTTACTGAGGAAAAACAATAAAAAAGTACTGTAAATAGTTATAAATCATATCAATTTTTAAAGAATCTGAATTCAATGAGTTCAAACCAATTATTCTTTCTATTTTTGTTCTTCTACTCGAAAAATTAAATAATGCGAACATTTGTTATAGGTGACATTCATGGCGGATTACTTGCACTTGAACAAGTAATCGAGAGAGCTAAAGTTACCACAGAAGATACTCTAATTTTTTTGGGCGATTATGTTGACGGCTGGAGTCAGTCTGTTGAAGTAATCGACTATTTGATCGATTTAAAAAGCAAACAAAACTGCATCTGCATAAGAGGAAATCACGACCAGCTTACTCTGGACTGGTTAGAAAACAGACATGATGATTTTGACGAAGAAACGTGGTATAAACACGGAGGGAAAGCAACTGTTGAAGGTTACGCCAAGATTTCGGAAGAGAAAAAAGAACTCACATAGAATTTCTTGAAAACCTTCAGGATTATTACCTTGATGATCAAAATCGATTGTTCGTTCATGCCGGATTCACCAATTTAAATGGTGTAAAATGGGAATATTTTTCGAAGCTATTTTATTGGGACAGAACTCTTTGGGAAACAGCTTTGTCATTAGACCCAAAATTAAAAATAGACGACTTACACTATCCTAAAAGATTTACCGTTTATAAGGAAGTTTATATTGGTCATACACCAGTTACCCGAATCGGCGAAACGGTTCCTGTAAATAGAGCTTGTGTCTGGAATGTAGATACAGGTGCAGCATTTAGAGGCCCGCTTACTATTTTAGACGTTGACACTAAGGAATACTGGCAAAGTGAACCATTAAACGAACTCTATTTTAACGAAAAAGGTAGGAATTAATTTGTTTAAAAGTTACATTTGCTTCCCAAATAATTAATATTAAATTTTTATGAAAAAGATTATTACACTTGTGTTTTTAGTGACATTCGGATTTGTTAATGCTCAAGAAGCTTTCAAAGGAAAGGGAGATATTAAAGTAAACGTAGGAGCTAATTTACAAGATGGTGGTTCTGGAATTCAAGGTTCTGTTGATTTTGGTTTAGGAGAAAATTTCTCTTTTGGTTTTGTAGCAAACTATATACTAGGATTTGATAATTTTAATGGTTACTACCACGGAAGTTCAGATCTTTATCACGATGCTGAACCAGATTTCTCAGATCGTTTTGATGCTAAAGCAAGAATCAATGCTAACTTATCTAGTGTAATTGGTGTAAAAGAATTAGACGTTTACCCTGGATTAAGCTTAGGTTTACATAATTTCGGCGGACACGTTGGTGGTCGTTATTTCTTCACTGACGGATTTGGTGTTTTCACAGAAATCGGATTCCCAATTGCAAAATATGGTTCAAACAATGATCCTTTCTATCATTTGAATAATCAAGCTACTTTTAGCTTAGGAGCTTCGTTTAATTTATAATTTTGGAGATGCTAAGACCCTAAGTTTCTAAGACTTTAAAAATAAAAGACCACTATATAAGTGGTCTTTTATTTTTTTATATATGTTGATTTATGCTCGGTTAAACTTTCTTTTTAATGAGATAATAAACTCGTTAAGTGTAATATCTTTATTTTCAGACAAACTATCTTCTATTAAAAATTCTGAAAGGTTTTTTTTCGGTGATAAAACATTAAAGAAGGATAGTCAATCATTGTCTGTAAACCCACGTTTAACAAGTACACCACGAAGAAATAAATTACAAAAAACCTTGTAAAAACAAAGAAATTTCTAAAACCTCTACTTAAATCATGTTTTTTGTTTTCTCTAATAGCTTTTATTGTAAAATATAAAAACTGAATTATAAAAACTGGTATAAGAACATTAGATAAATATAATAAACTCTGAATATCTATCAAAAGCATTAGCAACACTATAATGAATGAAGTAACTATATTTGTAATAATGAAATAACTACTCCACTTAACATCGATTTCAAACTTTTCCAAAGGTGTATTTTTTAAATTACAGCAAATGTAAAGAAAAAGATTACTTTTTCATTATACGCTCTAGCAGAAAACAAAAAAGAGAACCTTCTCTTAAGAAAGTTCTCTTATCTAAATTTATTTTTAGTGCTTCAACTTTGAGCCTCTGCACCTTTGAGCCTTTGAACCTTAAAAAACCATCTCAGGAATTTCACCTTCAATGATCAAATCAGCTTCGGTTGAGGCGATAATGTGCTCGACTGAGATGCCTGGCGCGCGTTCTAAGAGCTTAAAACCTTTTTCTGTTACTTCGAGAACCGCAAGCTCAGTTACGACCTTTTTAACGCATCCTACGCCCGTTAATGGCAAAGTGCATCTTTTTAAGATTTTGGACTCTCCTGCTTTGTTTACGTGCATCATGGCAACGATGATATTTTCGGCGGAAGCCACCAAATCCATTGCTCCACCCATTCCTTTTACCATTTTACCTGGAATTTTCCAATTTGCGATGTCTCCGTTTTCAGAAACCTCCATTGCTCCAAGAATCGTCAAATCTACTTTTTGGCTACGAATCATTCCGAAACTAAAAGCCGAATCGAAGAAACTTGCTCCTGGAAGTGTCGTAATGGTTTGTTTTCCTGCATTAATAATATCAGCATCTTCTTCTCCTTCAAAAGGAAAAGGCCCCATTCCGAGAACACCATTTTCACTTTGAAATTCAACTGCTATATCTTCTCGAACATAATTTGCGACCAAAGTTGGAATCCCAATTCCAAGATTTACGAAATAACGATCTTTTACCTCTTTTGCAATTCGTTTTGCTATATCTTCTTTACTAAGTGCCATAATTTTTAATGTGTCAATTTGTGAATTTGCCAATTAGATAATGCTATCTGCATTTTAAATTAATTATCTAATGGCACATTGTCTAATTATCTCAATTATTAAAATAATTCCAGACTGCTTTTGTTACGTCCGCTATTATTTTTTCTGTGTCCTCTCTTTTCTCTGTAATATCTTTTAAATAAACCGACAGAATGAAATGTTTTCCGTTTGGAAGTTTTACAATTCCAACGTCATTCATTGCAACTCTCAAATTAGCATCATTAGTTCCAGAAATTCCAGTTCTGTGTGCTAATTCGGTGTTTTCAGGAAGTCCAGCTTTCATCCAAGTGAGCCCTCTTGAGGTTTCTACCATTATTTGATACAAATACTTTGTGGTTTCTTCTTTTAAAATTTCACCTTTAAAAAACTTCTCAAGCAATTCTGTTGTTGCCAACGGAGTTGTAGTATTGACATAAAGATTTTTCCACGCCTTCATTTGATCTTCGTTCATTTTAATAACAAAGTCCTTGATTCCATGCTCATTTATAAACTTTTGAATGTACTTTGTACCTCCAACTAAATTGATCAGAATGTCACACCCGTTATTGTCGCTATGAGAAACCGTGTAGCGGAGTATTTTATCTAAAGTCAAACTTACATTTCCCTCTGGATAATCTTCCTTCATTGGGCTCCACGTATCTTCCTTTAAATCTTTCTTTTTTATAAAGATTTCTTGCGTAAGATTGAGTTTACCTTCATCAACTTTATGCAAAACTGCCAATGCAATATGAAATTTAAACACACTCATCATCGGCATTTTTAAATTTCCATTAATACTCAAAGTATCCTTATTTTCAATGCCTTTCATAGAAATACCTACAGTAACACTTTTAGTCGATATAATTTGTCGCAATTGATTTCGAAGCTCATTTGTACCCTGAGAAAAAGCCTGAAACGATAAGAACGAAAAAAGAACTATACTAAGTCTGGTCATATTTTTAATGTGTCAATTAGTCAATTTGATAATAAGATAATTCTATACGCAACCTAAATTAATTATTTAATTGCCTCATTTTCTAATTATCTAATTTTAGCTCTTACTGTACGTTGTTCAATTCGTTTTTCAAATTTTTCTCCTTGGAAGATGCGCTGCACCATAATTCCAGGAATATGGATCTGATTTGGATCTAGGGTCCCAACAGGAACTAATTCTTCGACTTCTGCAATTGTTATTTTTCCAGCACCTGCCATACAAGCGTTGAAGTTTCTAGCTGTTCCTTTAAAAATAAGATTTCCAGCTTCATCACCTTTCCAAGCTTTTACAATAGAAAAATCAGCTTTGAAAGCTTCTTCCATGATGTGCATTTTTCCGTTGAATTCTCGTGCTTCTTTTCCTTCTGCAACTTCAGTTCCATAACCTGCTGGTGTAAAGAAAGCAGGAATTCCAGCTTGAGCGACACGACAACGTTCTGCCAAAGTTCCTTGGGGGTCAATTCAACCTCTAATTCTCCAGAAAGCATCTGACGCTCGAATTCGGCATTTTCTCCCACATAAGAAGAAATCATTTTTTTGATTTGCTTTTTCTGCAACAACAATCCCAAACCAAAATCATCTACACCTGCATTGTTAGAAATACAAGTTAAATCTGAAATTGATGTGTTTACCAGAGCTGCAATTGTATTTTCAGGAATACCGCATAAACCGAAACCACCAAACATGATTGTCATACCACTATTAATTCCTTCAATAGCTTCTTGAACGCCATTTACTTTTTTTGTTATCATAACAAACTATCTTTAATGCTGAATATTTTTGATAAAAATAAGATTTTTAGATGAAATTATAACGATTTCGTAAAAATAAAACCAAAAGAAAAATCCCTTTATAAATCTTTTTAAAAGATTTATAAAGGGATTGATATATAATTAATTGAGTTTTATTGCAACATTGTTACAATTCAAATTCATCAGTATTTTGTTCAGTCTGCGTTGTATCTTTTACAACTGCTGGTCTTGGGTAACAATCTACCTTGATAGAAAGATTTGCCGGGCGTTCAAATTCTCCTTTAGAAACCTGAAGATCTTTGTCTGCATAACATTTCTTCATGAAATAACCCCAAACAGGTAATGCTGCAGTTGCTCCTTGTCCATAGGTCAAACTTTTAAAACGTGCAGAACGATCTTCACATCCAACCCAAACTCCAGTCACTAAGTTAGGAACCATTCCCATAAACCAACCATCAGATTGATTTTGCGTTGTTCCTGTTTTTCCTGCGATCGGGTTTGTAAACATGTACGGATAACCTGTCCAACGATTGTCTCCGCTTCCGCCTCCTTGAGTACGTAAACGTACACCAGAACCACTTTCTGTTACCCCTTGAAGTAATTTGATTACCGCAAAAGCAATATCTTTATTTAAAACATCATGCGATTCAGGAATTGGTTCGTAGATTACCTCACCGCTTTTATTCTCAATTCTGCTTAAAAATTGTGGTTTTACATAAACTCCTTGATTGGCAAATGTGCTATACGCCGCAACCATATCTTCGACTGTAATATCCACAGCTCCCAATGCAATTGAAGGCTGTACTGGAATTTCTGTTTTTACTCCTAATTTTTTAGTCAGCTCAACAACTGCTTCTGGACTAGTTCTGTCAATTAATTTAGCAGAAACGGTATTAATAGAAGCTGCCAAAGCTTGTTTTAAAGTAACCATTCCTCTATATCTATAATCAGAGTTTCTAGGCTCCCAGTCTTCTGTTACGTGATGGCGTCCTTTATGAATCATGAAAGGCCCATCAAGAATAGAATCGCATGGTGACATATTTAGTTCTTCGATAGCTGTTGCGTAAACGAAAGGCTTGAAAGTTGAACCAACTTGTCTAGCTCCTTGTCCTACGTGATCATATTGGAAGAATTTGTAATTAATACCTCCAACCCAAGCTTTAATTGCTCCTGTTTGAGGCTCCATTGCCATTAAACCTGATTGTAAAAAGTGCTTGTAATAACGAATAGAATCAATTGGCGTCATTATAGTATCACGTTCCCCTTTCCAAGTAAAGACACGCATTTTTGTTTTTACTTTGAATGAAGCAATGATATCATCTTCGCTTTTATCCATTTCTTTCATCTGAGCCCAACGAACAGAATTTTTCATTGCTTGCATGATGATTCTATCTGTTTCAGCTTGTGTAATATTTACGAAAGGAGCATTTTTATTAGTTTTTTGTTCAATAAAAAACTGCTGTTGAAGATTTTTCATGTGCGCCGCAACAGCTTCTTCAGCATACGACTGCATTCTAGAATCTATCGTAGTATAAATCTTAAGTCCGTCTTTGTAAATATCATATTCAGATCCATCAGGTTTTTTATTTTCAGTAACCCATTTTTTCATGTAATCACGAAGATACTCTCTAAAATAAGTTGCCATACCTTCACGGTGGCTTTCCAATTTAAATTTCAGCGTAATTGGCAGTGCTTGAAGTCTTTCTTTTTCTGCCTCAGAAATCATTTTTGCTTTTGCCATTTGCGACAAAACTACATTACGACGGTTTTTTACTCCCTGAGGATTTCTTACTGGATTGTATAAACCTGAGTTTTTAAACATTCCAACCAAAATAGCCGATTCGTCAATGGTTAAGTCTTTTGGATCTTTAGAGAAATAAGTCTGTGCAGCAGAACTTACTCCAACCGAATAATTTCCGAAATCATACACGTTGCAGTACATCGCTAAGATTTCATTCTTTGTATATTGTCTTTCTAAACGAATGGCAATAATCCATTCTTTTATTTTTTGTACAATTCTAAAAGGTAAAAATTTAGATCCTTCACCATGAAACAACTGTTTTGCAAGCTGTTGTGTCAATGTACTTGCACCACCATTTGTTCCTAAGCTAAAAACGGCTCTTAAAGTTCCGCGCCCGTCAATTCCAGAATGTTCATAAAAACGTGCATCTTCAGTTGCAACAAGCGCTTCTACTAAATTTTTAGGCAAATCAGAATATTTAAGCTGAGATCTATTGGTTTTAAAGTACTTACCAATTAAAACTCCATCAGAAGAAATAATCTCTGTAGCAAGGTTTGAATCTGGATTTTCCAAATCTTCAAATGAAGGCATGGATCCAAATAAACCCCAAGAAGCAAATAAAAAGAAGGCTAAAACCCCTAATAAAGAGTAGGCAAAAACTCGCCAAAATTTCTTTTTGTAGTAATTAATATCCTTAGTGGTATTGGATTGATTATTTTTTTTAGCGACCATAAATATTTATCTAATCTTTTTGTTCTATTCTAAAACCAACGTCTGTAATTCCCTCTAAAGCTTCAACACCAGGAATTTTACCCGACTGTCTAACAGCTTGTTTGATGTGCACTTTGTATTTTCCTGTAAACTTTACATCTTCTTTATAAAAAAGCTTGCTTTCTTTTATGTCAGAAAATCCGTTTCCTAACAATGTTCCATCTGGTTCTGCCATTTGGTATTCTAATGTATCGACTTTTGTAAAACCGCTCGGCGTTTCAAGAGCAACAATTAAAAATAAATTATTAAAAGGATAATTATTGTTGTCTCGAATGTTTACAAAAGCATTGTATTTTTTTGTAGAATCTAAAACTGGCAGATCAAAGCTCACAATACTGTCTTTGTGCCAAGCACTTCCAACAGATTTATACTGATCAAATACTCTTTTTTTATCACAAGAAAAAAGAAGTATTGCTACCAAAAGAAGAATTCCGCTATTTTTTATTCTCATTTTTAGTATTCGTTATTGGTTTTCTAGGTTCAGCCGGTTTATTTTCATTTGAATTTTGCTTATTCGGATTGTTTGGCTTATTCGAATTATGCTTTTTCTTATGATTTTGCTTATTCGGATTGTTTTGATTGGTTGGCTTATTTGCATTGCCATTATTCACATTACCATTGTTCGGATTATTAGTATTTGCTGCTGGTTTAGCAGTATTTACATTTTTATCCTGTTGCGGTTTTACTGGAGTTGCAACACCAGCCGTTTCTGCATTTTGTTTACGCTTGCGATTTGGCTTTTTCTTTCTTTTTGGTTGGTCAAAACGAGTTAAGCTTTCTTGACCCATTGCATTGTTAAAATCTTTTTCAGGTTCTGAAATTACTTCAACGGCAAAATCTTCTAAAGAAGAAACTTTGTTTTTCTGTTTATTTTCAGCGATAATTTCTTTTACCTGATCAATTTTTAAAACATGCCAGTTTGCGAAGTTGTTGGTGTAAGCAAACCACATTAATCCTTTAAAAATATCTTGTTTTTGGCAAACTGCGTCGCCTTTTTCTGTGATTAGTTTGGTATCGTAATCTGGAAAATCTTTTAAAGCATCCATGTAAGTGTCTAGCTCATAGTTTAGACAGCATTTTAATTTACCGCATTGTCCTGCTAATTTTTGCGGATTCAATGATAACTGCTGATAACGAGCCGCTGATGTATTAACACTTCTAAAATCGGTTAACCAAGTCGAACAGCAAAGTTCGCGTCCGCAAGAACCAACTCCACCTAAACGTGCCGCTTCCTGACGGAAACCAACCTGTTTCATTTCTACTCTGGTACTGAATTCTTTAGCAAAATCTTTGATCAGCATTCTAAAATCGACACGATCATTTGCTGTGTAGTAAAAAGTTGCTTTTGATCCGTCTCCTTGAAATTCGATATCCGAAATTTTCATTTCCAATTTATGCTGAATTGCCAATTCTCGTGCGCGAACTTTCATTGGTTCTTCACGATCACGTGCTACAGACCAAATGTCAATATCTTTTTGAGATGCTTTTCTGTAAATTTTTGGAACCTCATTACTTTCGTAATTTACCCCTTTTTTCTTCATTTGAATCTTTACCAATTCTCCTGTAAGAGTCACAATTCCAATATCATGTCCAGGCGAAGCAACAGTTGCTACAATATCGCCAATACTTAAAGTTAATTTCTCTGAATTTCTAAAAAATTCCTTGCGTCCATTCTTAAAACGAACCTCAACACAATCAAAAATCGCCTCTCCATTAGACGGGCTCATGTTCGAAAGCCAGTCAAAAACCGTCAATTTATTGCGGCTATCGGTGCCGCAAGTCCCATTATTTTTACAACCTTTTGGTGCGCCACCGTCTGAGGTTGAACAACTTGTACATGCCATAATTATATATGTAGTGTTGCCAAAACGCTGACTTAAGTTCATAAACGTTTGATCGGTAAAGATAGTATTTTTTTTATTTTGCTTTTTATGCATAAAAACTAAAGGCCTGTTAAATAAAAAAACGAGTTTTTTTGTACGCAAATTTTTACCAAATTACTCAACTTTTCTTCTTATTTTTAAAATATTCTTCAAAAAACCTTATTGTGCAAGTTTTATGACCTAAAATGGTAATTTAACTTTTTATCCTGAAATATATTTGGCATTTTTATGTTTTATCTTACAACATGGTTTGAAAAATTCCAATTTTAGGCACTTTCAAATCTTAATCTTTCATTTTAAAATTCATCACAATGCAAACACAAAACCAAATTGAAAATTTCCTTTTTCAGGGAAAATTTGACGAGGCCAGAGAATGCCTAAATAACGGAGAAAAATTTAATGACCAATACTTGAAAAATAATTTTTCGCAGATAATGTCCAAAATTATTGAAGCCAAAGAAATTGACTTCATTGAAAAATTAATAAAAGCTGGATTTATAGAGACCGATATTTACGAATTGGACAGTTTTGATCAATCTATTTTTAAACCATTGGCTTTATACTTAAAAGATAATGAAGAATCAATTGCTTTTTTCAAGGAATTGATGTCGAAAATGGATAACATTAACGATGAAATAAGCGATAAAACCCTTCTTGGCTATTTTCTTGAAAAAGGAATTTCGCCAAAAATAGTTAAAGTATTAGTTGATGATTTTGGAGCTAATACTCAGTATAAGAACAATGCAGGTGAAAATTTTATTTACACAATTTTGAATACTTATGGTCTTGATCCAGAGAAAGTAAAAGAATACATTACCATTTTAATAGATAACGGAGTTGACATTAATGAGAAAAACATTGTTGGGACAACACCTTTAATGTGTGCTGTGAAAAGAAACCAAAAAGAACTTCTGCCTGTTTTATTAGAAAATGGTGCCGATCCTAATGAAACTGATAACCAAGAAAACAGCGCTTTCTACTACGCTGCAGCCGAACAGTTTTCTTTTCAGATGTACGAACTTTTAGCAGAATCATCATCAGCCAATTTTAATAATATCAATAAAAACGGAAAAACCTTACTTACCGAGTTTATCAGAATGATGTCTGATTCTGAGTATGATCTAAATTCACTACAAAAATTATTGTCAGATGGAGCCGATTTAAATCATTGTGCTGAATATTATGGAAATCCGAAATCAGGTGTGGATTATATTGTTGAGAAAAAATCGGGTATTTTAAAATCAGTGCTTGAGAGTGGATCTGTTGACGTTAACGAACAAGACGATCAGGGCAACACTGTTTTACACAAAGTTTGCGCGTATAATGTTAATTATGATGCTGAAGCCGCAAAAGAAACCTATAGAAAAGTAAAATTACTTCTTGAAAACGGTGCAGATAAAGAAATTACCAACGATAAAGACGAAACGGCTTTAAAACTTGCTTCTGATGACAACCTAAAAATCAAAACGGTTGAACTTTTAATGAAACAATAAATCGATTATCTATTTAAAAAATAATACACATGTCAATGTCATTTATAGTTGCCTGCGAAAACGGAAACAGAAAAATAGCAGAATTACTTCTTCAAAATAAAGAAGTAGATGTAAAATATACAGACGAACTTGGAAGAACTGCACTTCATTACGCAGCTCATAGAGGTTACCTTGATATCGTAAAAATTCTAACCGAAGATGGTGCCGATATCAATTATGAAGATCATCAAGGAGAAACGCCTTTGTACTTTGCTTGCCTTCAAAAACAAAAACAAACGGCGTTGCATCTTTTAGAAAATGGAGCAGAAATTACCAAAAACGACAAATACGGAAATAGTCTGCTTCATTTGGTCGTTCAGACGGCTCAAATCGATATTGCAACAAAGTTGCTTGAAGCAGGTATCGATGTTAATTTACTGAATAACAACGGAGAAACTCCGTTAATATTGGCTTCAGCAAAACTAAATAGAGAAATTATTCAATTGCTTTTAGACAAAGGGGCTGACATAAATGTTACCGATAAGCAAGGAAATACACCTCTTCTTTATGCTTGTTACACCAAATCGATTCCGATGGTGACTTTGCTTCTAGATAATGGAGCTAATATAAATCATGTAAATCATTCTGGCGAAAATGCTCTTTTGATTGCTTGTTATGAAACTAATAGAATGTTAGCTAAATTATTGATTGAAAGAGGTTCTGATGTATTTACTTCAAGTAACAATGGATATTCTCCTATTTGGTACGCTTGCGCAAATAATCAAAAAGGAGATTGTCGCTTTGTTTTTAGAAAACGGAGTTGACGTTAATTACAGCAAACCCGTCGCTCAAGATACTTCTTCAATGAATGATTATTTGGACTGGATTGTTAGTGCGACTAATATCTCTAACGAATCTAGTTTTACCTTAAACAATTCTTATACTTACGGCGGAGAAAGTCTACTGCATGTTGCTACCAAAAAAGGAAACCTAAGTATGGTAAAGCTACTGATTGAAGCTGGAGCAAACATCAACATCCAAGACGAATCTGGAAATACACCATTACATTATAGCGCTGCCAACGGAAAGAAAGATGTTGTAAAGTATTTACTAGACAACAAAGCAGATGCTTCAATCGTAAACGTAAAAGAACAAAAAGCAATTGATTATTCGAATGTGAAAGGCTTTAATGAAATCACAGAATTAATTTTGAAATATGCTCCTTCAGGAACGGTTGTAAATCCAATTCAAACCACACATGCTGACACTCCAAAAACAGACACTTCAAATTCGATGGAGGCCAAGAAAAAAGCATTATTAGATTTAAAAGAACTTTTGGATGCTGGGATTTTAACTTCTGAAGAATTTGACGCTGAGAAAAGTAAAATTTTAAAAGGATAAATAATAACAAACTTAAAAATGAAAAGAATTTTAAATACCGCAACCCTATTTTTACTATTAATCATCGGAAGTCTGCTTTCTACGTCTTGCAATAACCTTTCTCCAGAAAAAACCTTTGAAATCAGTCGCTTTAAACTCCAATTTATTGTCTCGTTTTGGAAGTAAAGAAATAAATGAAAAACTGCAATCAGAAGCACAAGTTTATGATGAAAGTCAAAAAAAGATGGTTTCTTCTTCTTACTACGATGCCTTTAAATATGACATTACGAATCTGGAAACACGTTTTCAAACTATCAAAGATATACCTGAGGATGATGACAATAAAGAACTTCTTCAAGCATCAAAAGATTTATTTTCTTATGCGATTGCTAAACAAAAAGAAGGTTATTTGCCAATTGCTAAACTGAAAGACGAAAAAGCTTCGCAAGAGCAAATTGAAAAAGCGATAGCTGATTTTGACGCTTCAACTCAAACCGAAATAGATGCAAAATTCACCAAATTGATGAATGTTGCACAAACTTATGTTGATAAGCATAATATAAATGCTAAAATTGGAATCTAAATTTTCTCCTGCTGGCGCAAGTTTTATACTGACGCCAGCATTAGATTTTAGCAAGAAAATTGTAAAACAAGCTCAAAAAATATGATAAAAAAATACTTTCTATTTATTGGAACATTTGCATTGCTAGCAATTACTATTAGTTGTAAAGATGATAAAAACAGTAATAAAAAATCAAATAATACCGAAATCACAGATTTAAAAGAAATTCCAGAAGTAGATGAAACGGCTATTTTGACCAAAAAGAATCCAACCGACTTTATTCCTAAAAACTTTGTGGCTTTTGACACTATTTACGGCGATTTAAATAAAGACGGATTAGACGATTGTGTACTAATTATTAAAGGCACCGATAAAAGCAAAGTAATTACAGATGAATATCGTGGCGAATTGGATAGAAATCGAAGAGGTATTATTGTTCTCCTTAACAAAAAAGGCAGTTACGAATTGTTTACAAAAAATGAAAGCTGTTTTTCTTCTGAAAATGAAGATGGTGGCGCTTATTATGCTCCTGAGTTAGAAGTAGAAATAACGAAAGAAAAACTATTTATAAGTTACGCGTATGGAAGATACGGTTACTGGCAATATATGTTTAGGCTTCAAGATAATGATTTGGCTCTTATTGGTTATGACTCTAGCAGTAATAATGGTCCTGTAGTAAATGTCGAAACCAGTATAAACTTCCTTACCAGAAAAAAGATTACCAATGTAAACACAAATGATGATGCAGACAGCGGTGAAAAAGTGTTCGAAAAAACCGAAACAAAAATTGCAAGAACTAAGCTTCTGAAATTATCTGGAATTAAAGATTTTGATGAACTTCGTTTTTTTGATGAATAGTTTCATAAACCTTATCCCGAATAAAGCATGAAAATAAAGCTTTTCCTTTTTCTAATTGCACAGGTGTACATCTCAAATGCCCAAAAAGCTTATATAAGTAATGATTTTTTAAAAGGTCATACTTTATATTTTCTGAAACAAACCAAGAATTCAGAAATAAAAGAATATTATAAACTTATAGAGAATCAAACCAAGAAAACGGTACTCGAATATGGCTCTAAAGAATTTTCTAATTCAGAAACGCTAAAAACGGCTAAAATCAATTCTTTCAAAAGTATTCCTGAAAGCAACATTCGTGTTTTGGGAGATCTGAATTTTGACGGAAGGCAGGATATCGTAATCCATGAAACCGAAATTAACGACGACGGCTGTTATACCGCTCAGGCAACAGCTCATGTTTTTATCAATACAACAAACGGTTTTCTTAGCAGTCCAAGTATAAGTCGCCTATATAATGATGCTTATTGTGTAAGAGGCGGTTCATTTGAAATTGACACTAAAAACAAACGCATTATTACTTCGAGTAGTGGCGGTGCGGCACTTCATGTCTCTTCGTACTACATCATTTCTGGGATGGAGGCTAAAGAGGTTGCAAATTTTGAAGAAGAAGGTGATCCATATTCTCCATTTTCTAAAATAACAGGTAAAAAATGGAAAGACAATAATTGGGTTTCATTCTCTTCTCTATCTGTCTATGAGCCAAACTTAGATAAAGTGTTTTCTTTTGATACAAAAAATGAAAAAGGCCGTGTGCTCCTATTCAAGGATAAGGATGTTTTGTATTATGCATTTCAACAAAACGATGAATATAAATTTGTATCGTTCGCATATCCGTCAAGTCCAGAGAAAGCTGACAAAGCAACATTTAAATTCAAAAAACAAAACACCAATTATGAATTGGAGTTTAATAGCGGTAGTATAAAATATACAATTTATGAAACTTCCAATGAATTTGGAATCAAGATTTATGTCAGTGGAAAATTATCTGATTGGAAAGGAATAGCTAAAACTGGAACTCTAGCCGAATTAGTAAATGTTAATTTCAAAAATGTAACTAAGGAATAATTTCTAAACTACCTTATTCTAATAAATATCAATACGAAATATTTTAACAAATGTCATATACATCTAACAGTTCAATACTTTTACTTGAGCAATTAATAGCCAATAAACTTCCTGATGAATACAAGGAGTTTCTTGAACTTTTTACTAATTTTTTAATAGCAGAAGAGAAAAAAGATACAGGAAACATTTTCTATTTTGATCCTATTAAAGCTTTATTAGAAAAAGAACAGATTAAAAAAGATGAAGATATTTATTACTTTGAGAAACTTAGATATCTTGTAAAAGAAGATTCCCTAACTACCGAAAATGTATCCTGCCATTCAAATAACAGTTTTATAGAAATAGAACGTATTAACAGCAGTATCATTATTGCAGGTTATGATGGAGTTTACCTCTATTTTGATCCCTTAGATAATTTTTCTGTTTGGGAGTTTTGGTTAGATGATGGCAGTGTTGGAAAAATAGCTGATAATTTTAAAGACTTTTTAAGTCAATATGATATTGAATATGCTGAATAACAAAACTACTTAGTTTCTGTTATTCAGCATTTAGTTTTTGGATTATTCTTGGAAATGGAAGCTAAAAAAAACTGCTTAAGTTTCCTTAACGGTAATAATCTTCACTGGACAAGCTTTTGCCGCCAATTCGCAGCTTTCCACAATCGCATGATTTGGAGATTTTAAAGTAAAAAATCCTTTTGCATTCTGCGAATGAAGCAATACCGATTTCCCATCTTTTTTAGACATTTGAAAATGAATTGGATCCATTTCAACGCAATAATTACAGCCAATGCATTTATCTCTTTGTAAAGTGATGATAACCATTATGCTTCAACAATTTTATACAGTTTGTCTGACATCCTAATTCTGAATGGCAATTTGAAAGTACAGTCATCTCCTTTTGTGGCTTTTTCTGTTGTAAGATCGTTCACAAACATTTCACCGATAATCATTTCTTGAGCTCCAGTACTTGGTCCTGTTATCAATATTTTATCTCCGACTTTAATATCGTAAGCTTCTATTGTGAACTGCCCAACTTCTGCTTTTGGGAAATAATGTGTTCCTTTCCCAACATAAACCTTTTTCTGAGTCGCTGCAGATCCAGGAATATCGCTCCACTCGCCTAATTCCTGACCTAGATAATAACCCGACCAGAATCCACGATTGTAAACTGTTTCTAAAGCTTTCATCCAAACTGCGGTTTTTTCTTTTGAAAAAGTTCGATCGTAATACGCATCAATTGCTTCACGGTAGGTTTTGGTTACCGTTGCCACATATTCTGGCGCACGGCCTCGTCCTTCGATTTTTAAAACTTTAATTCCAGAATCAATAACTTGATCTAAGAAATCCAATGTACATAAATCTTTTGGCGACATCATGTATTCGTTATCCAATTCGATTTCGAAACCTGTTTCCTGATCAATTACGGTATACTTTTTACGGCAATTCTGTTTGCATGCGCCACGATTTGCAGATGAATTATGCGAATGCAGACTCAAATAACATTTCCCTGAAACCGCCATACACAAAGCACCGTGACCAAAAATTTCGATTTCGACTAAATTTCCATTTGGTCCTTTTATCTGCTCTTTCTCAATTTGATCGGTAATATTTTTTACTTGACGTAAGCTTAATTCACGACTTAAAACCATTGTATCTGCAAATAAACTGTAGAATTTGATGGTTTCTATGTTGGTAACATTCAATTGGGTCGAAATATGAACTTCCATTCCAATTGATCTTGCCATTGCAATTACGGCTTGGTCTGATGCAATTACAGCTGTAATATTAGCTTCTTTGGACTTGTTCAATAATGTTTTTACAACTGACAAATCATGATCGTAAATAATCGTGTTTAAAGTCAAATAACTTCGAACTTTTTTTGCTTCACATCGATTGGCGATTTCTTTTAAATCGTCAATTGTAAAATTCACCGTTGAACGAGCACGCATATTAAGCTGTTCAACTCCAAAATATACTGAATCACAGCCATTATCTAAAGCAGCCTGAAGCGACTCAAAATCTCCAGCTGGAGACATGAGTTCAATTGTATTGTTAATTGTCATTTTCGATTTATTATTCAAATGACAAAATTAATGTGGGTATAGATTAGATTTCTATGATATATATCATAGTCTATATTTTAAAAATTATTCGCAAGATATTATTAAAAAAGCCCACGATTGAAACCATGGGCTTTGTTCTATATTATCAAAATTTAACGTAAATGCCGCAGCACTCCTATTAAATTCAATCTAAAATCTTGTATACTTTATCAGACAATCTAATTCTGAAAGGAACCTCAAAAGTAACCTTATCACCAACTTTAGCAGATTGAGTTTCTGCGCCGTTAACAATGATTTTGTCTAAAATCAATTCTTGATCTCCAGTTGTTGGACCAGAAATTAAGATTTTATCACCACTGTTTAATTCGTGATTTTCTACTGTAAATTGTCCAACTTGAGCTTTTACGTAATAGTGTTCTGCTTTTCCAAGAAGTACTTTCTTTACTTTTATTTTCTGACGGATATCTGCTGGCTTTTGAGCTGTTGCCAAAGCAGTTTCTGGCAATTCCCCTGAATGTTTGAATTTCAAGTTTTCAGATTTTCCTTTTCTGAATACTTTGTTTCCAACTTGTTTTCCAGTTCTTAAACGAACTTGATCAACTAAAGGCATGTGGATGATTTCTAAACATTCTGTAGAACAACAGTTTTCCATTGTTGCTTTACAATCATCACACTGAATAAACAATAAATGACAGCCGTCATTTTCGCAATTCGTGTGGTTATCACAAGGTTTTCCGCATTGGTGGCATTGTGAGATAATATCATCCGTAATTCTTTCGCCCAGACGATTATCAAATACGAAGTTTTTACCAATAAACTTACTTTCTAAACCTTCTTCTTTCAGTTGTTTAGCGTAATTAATAATTCCACCTTCTAATTGATACACGTTTTTGAAACCTTGGTGTTTGAAATAAGCACTTGCTTTTTCACAACGAATACCTCCAGTACAATACATTACCAGATTTTTATCGTCTTTGTGATCTTTAAGCTGTTCGTTGATAATTGGCAAACTTTCTCTAAATGTCTCAACATCTGGAGTAATCGCATTTTTAAAATGTCCAACTTCACTTTCGTAATGATTTCTAAAATCAACTACAATCGTGTTCGGATCATCTAAAATCTGATTGAATTCTTTGGCTTTCAAGTGAACGCCTATATTGGTTACATCAAAAGTATCATCGTTTAATCCATCGGCAACGATTTTGTGACGAACTTTGATTGTTAATTTTAAAAACGAATGGTCATCATGCTCTACAGCTTCATTCAAACGAATGCCTTTCATGAAATCATAAGCTTCAAGAGTTGTTCTAAAAGCTTCCAAATTTTCTTCAGGAATACTCATTTGAGCATTTATTCCTTCATTGGCAACATAAATTCGACCTAATGCATCTAGAGCATTCCAGGCTACGAACAAGTCATTACGAAATTTTTGTGGATCTTGAATTTTGGCATACGCATAGAAAGACAACGTTAGTCGTTGTTTACCCGCATCATCGATCATGACAGCTCTTTCTTCTGCGCTCAAAGTGTTATACAGTTGCATGCTATAAACAGTTTTAAGTTAAGAATATATGTTTTTTTAGATTTTTCTCTAAATCTGCGGCAAATTTAGGGTTTATTTTGAGATTAAAAATGATCTTCCCTTAATTATCTGATTTTTTTAACATCAAAAAAGGATTGTATTACTAGAGAACTTCACTTTTTACTTACTATTATCTTGTAAAGTATGCTTGCACTAAATCATCTACAGAAACAGAACGGCTAATATGCCCAAAGAGAATTTCAAGATTTTCTGCACGCAGGCTATCCCTGACATCTGAACGGGCTTCGGCTATTTTTAGAGTAATGTTCTTTGCCTGCAAATCAATAAATAAATTCTTTAAGAAACGTGCGCCAGCAATATCGATGCGAGGTGAAGAGTTGAGATCTAATATTACTGTTTTTAAAGAATCTTCTTCGCTGTAGATTTTTTCCAAAATCCGTTCTTTAATGTATTCAGCATTGAAATAAAAGATGGACGATTCTACTCTTACGATCAATATGTTTTCCATTATCTCATTGTCAGGATGTCTTTTCAAATCGGTGTAAATTCTCGTTCCTGGAATTCTTCCTAAAAAAGCTACATGAGGTTTTGAAGCCGCTTTTAATAAAAGCAACAAGGTTACGAGTGTTGCAAGCAAAACTCCCGCGAGAATTCCCCAGATTAATACTCCGGCAAGCGCAACCATAACTACAGCAAATTCTTGTTTGTTTATTTTATAAAGATGTCTCATTTCTTTCCAATCAAAAAGCCCTCTTATCGCTACTAGAACAATGGCGGCCAAAATTACGGTTGGCAGATTTTGAAGATATCCTGTTAAAAACAAGAGACAGCAAACAATTGCACTCGAAGCAAACAAAAGCGACAATGGCGTTTTCGCACCCGCAGCATCGTTTACAGCTGATTGCGACAAACCGCCCGCAACAGGATAACCGTGTCCGAATGAAACGGCAGCATTTGCAACTCCAAGTGCCAGAAGTTCCTGACGCGGATCGATAATATATCCGTTTTTTTGTGCTAAGGTGCGTCCAGCAGAAACACTTTCGATATAAGACAATAAAAAACAAGCCATTGCGAGTGGCAAAACTCCGTCAACATCTCGAATCCGAAGCGAAGGCAGATGAAATTCAGGAAGACCAGTCGGAATAATTCCAACTGTATTGAATTCGGCATATTGTAATGATGTAGCCGAAATAAGAATAATAGATAAAATGACAATTATTATTGCAACTGGAAACTGTGGCGCTATCTTTTCTCCTATAATTAATATCAGAATAGCAATTATTCCAAAAATAAAAACAGCTGTATTCATATCTGGAATTTGATGAAAAAGAATAACAATTCGTTCCAAGAAATTATCCCCGCCGCCTTTAACTCCAAATAATTTCGGCAATTGTGTCAAAGCGATAGTAATCGCCGCGCCTGCTTTGAATCCAACCAAAATGGTTTCACTAATAAAATTAATAATTCCACTTAACCTCAGCAAATAGGCAACAATGGCCATTCCAGCAAATACTAATGCCGTAAGTGATGCGATTTCAGACCAGCGTTCTACATCGCCATTTGCCATACTTGCAATAGTAGTTCCAACCAATAAAGAAATTGCAGAAGTTGGACCTATCGCAAGCTGTCTGCTGGATCCTAACAAAGCATAAAATATGCCGCCAATGAGGTATCCGTAAATTCCATATTGAGGAGGTAAACCTGCAAGAGTTGCATAGGCAAGAGAAACAGGAATTCCGTAAGCGGCAAGAGTTACTCCTGCAATGAAATCTCTTTTGAAATTCTGTTTTTCATAATTTTTAATCCAATCTAGTGAGGGTAAAAGCTTAGAAATCATATTAAAAAAGATTAAGATAGTACTAATTCACAATTATAAATGAATGTTTATAGTTGCAAAAGGTTACTCTTTCTCTTCTAATAATGCTTTCTTAACCTCATTGAGTTCTGCAATTTTCTCTGGACTTACTTTAGGATATTCCAGATCCATTTCGTCCAAAGCATGAATTATTGCCGAAGCAATTGCAATTCGGGCATAAGATTTATCATCGGCAGGAATTACATACCAAGGCGATTTTTTGGTCGATGTGTTTTTAATTAATTCCTCATACGCATGCATATAATCATCCCAATAGCCTCGCTCTTTGGCATCGGCTGCACTGAATTTCCAGTTTTTATCTGGATTATCAACTCTTTCAATAAATCTTCTTTTTGTTCTTCTTTAGAAACATTTAGAAAAAACTTAATGACAACGGTTCCGTTTCTACTCAGATATTTTTCAAAGTTTCGAATGTCTTCAAAACGATTATCCCAAATGTCTTTGGTAATCAATTTCTCAGGAAGTTTTTGCCCTCTCAATATTTGTTCATGAACACGAACCACCAAGACTTCTTCATAGTAAGAACGATTAAAGATTCCTATTCGGCCTCTTTCTGGAAGGTGTTTTTGACAACGCCATAAATAATCATGATCTAATTCTTCTGAACTGGGTCCTTTAAAAGAAGAAACCTGACAACCCTGCGGATTTATTCCTGACATTACATGCTTTATAGCACCATCTTTTCCAGCTGCATCCATAGCTTGAAAAATAATAAGAACCGACCATTTATCTTGCGCATACAAAATATCCTGCATGGCAGCTAGAGCCTTAACTCCCATTTTTAATGTTTTCCGAACCGAGATATTGTCATTTTCTATAGCATAAGAAGTTGGTTTACCTTTTAATGTGAAGTTCTTATCGTCTCCAACACAATATTGCTCAGAAAATTTTTTTGCCCGATGTAATAATTCCTTTTTAGTTAATTTTTTTAAATCATTATCATCTCTTTCCTCTTTTTTGTGTTTTTTCTTGTTAT
This sequence comes from Flavobacterium ginsengisoli, assembly GCF_029625315.1. NCBI lineage: Bacteria > Pseudomonadati > Bacteroidota > Flavobacteriia > Flavobacteriales > Flavobacteriaceae > Flavobacterium > Flavobacterium ginsengisoli. The sequence goes on along the minus strand of NZ_CP121110.1, from coordinate 3,712,512 downwards.
TTTTTGACATGATTACAAAAGTTTTGAATTATTATTACTTATCTACCAAATAAATTAATCTTACAAAAAATGCATTTTATCGGCATTAAATAGCAGTTCATCTCATTTACCACTATAACCTGATAGACAGACACATAAAGTTTTAACTAAAATTAACAAAATTCAGACAATATATATCCATCTATCTAAAAAAACGCTAACTTAGCTATTGCACTTTATTGGTTTTTAGTTAGTTGTATTTAATGAATTTTACCTAAAAGAATTTAACAATGAACAAAATCTATTCCTCCGCAGTCTTACTATGTCTTTTAATGATTTCTTGCAAAAAAGAAACACCTCCAGCACCCAAACCACTTGAAATTTCAGTCACAACGGTTTTACAGCAAGATGTAAAATTAGAATCTGAATACACGGGGCAGACTTTTGGTCAATCTGATATACAAATTAACCCGCGAGTTGATGGTATAATTGAAAGTATGAACTTCAAAGAAGGAAGTTTTGTCAAGAAAGGACAGGTTCTTTATACAATTGACCCTTTACCATATAGAGCGAAACTTAACGAAGCACAAGGAGTTGCCGCAGAATCGCAGGCACGATTATCTAAAACCAAATCAGATTTGGATATGATTACTCCTTTGGCAAAAATGAATGCTGTCAGCCAAAGAGAATTGGTTTCGGCAAAAGCGGCGTACAATGCTTCATTGGCACAGATTAAAGCATCAGACGCTTCGGTTCAAAATGCTAAAATCGAATTGGGTTATTGCCAAATTTTAGCACCAATTTCAGGATTAATTGGTTTGTCAAAAGTGAGAGTAGGTGATTATGTGCAACCTGGGCCTTTGTCAGTTCTAAATACAATATCTGATCTAGGAGATGTCAGAGTTCGATTTACAATAAGCGAACAGGAATTTTTGCGTCTTTTTAGAGAATTCAACAAACCAAATTCTCCTTTAAAAGGCTCTGGAGCAAGTGTTACCATCAAACTATCTGATGGTTCCACTTATCCGCATACAGGAAAAGTAAGTTTTGCCGACAGACAAATTGATCCTTCTACAGGAGCCATCACTTTTGAAGCCGCTTTTCCTAATCCAGATAAATTATTGCGTCCTGGCCAATATGTAAAACTTGCTTTGCTTACTGATATTCGCAAAGAAGCAATCGTAATTCCGCAACGCGCAGTCATTGAAGTCCAAGGAATCTATCAAGTCTATGTCGTAGGCAATGACAACAAAGTGCAAATGCAAATTGTAAAACCAGGCCCTACCGTTAAAAACGGTTATATTATTGAAGATGGATTAAAACCTGGCGACAAGATAGCCATGGGAGGTACTTCTTTATTGAAGAATGGAAGTGTCATTACCCCGAAAATCGTTCAATGGCAATTGGGCGATCCAGAAACTGTAGCCGCAAAGTAATCTAAATCACATACTATTATGGGAGAATTTTTCGTCCGAAGACCAATTGTTGCCATTGTTATTAGTATTATTATTGTGATACTTGGATTACTGGCATTACAAAAAACACCTATTTCGCAATATCCGGATATTAATCCGCCAGTTGTAAAAATTACCACTTCTTTTACTGGAGCAAATGCGCTGAATGTTGAACAAGCAGTTGCAACTCCAATTGAGCAAAAGGTAAACGGTGTTGAAAACATGTTGTACATGAAATCGATCAATACTTCGGATGGTGCTTGTACTATCGAGGTAACTTTTGACGTAGGAACCAATCTGGACAACGCTAATATGCTTACGCAAAACAGACAAAACCAGTCTGCTCCCTTTATGCCATCAAGTGTAAAACAACAGGGTGTTGTGGTAAAAAAATCGCTTTCGTTTCCGATGATGTTATTTACCATTACATCTACCAATCCAAAATATGATGCTAAATTTTTAAATAACTACGCAAGTATCAATGTTGTTGACCAGCTGGCTCGTATCAAAGGTGTTGGAGAGGTTGCTCTTTTTGGAGGTAGTGATTACTCAATGCGTATTTGGCTAAAAGCTGACATGATGAGTAAACTCGGCGTAACAGTTGAAGATGTAAAAAATGCACTAAACGCACAAAACATGATCAGTCCGGGAGGAAAATTTGGAGCTGAACCAGCGCCTCCTAATACTGAATTTACATATGGCGTAACACTTCAAGACCGCTTGGTAACCGAAAAAGAATTTGGAAACATCGTAGTTCGAAGCAAAGAAGATGGAGCACAGGTTTTACTTGCCGATATTGCCCGAATCGAATTAGGAACCGAAAATTACAGCTCAACAGCCAGAAGAAACAGTTCTCCAAGTGCTGTTATTGCTATGTACCAAATGCCAGGAAGTAATGCTCTCGAGGTGGCAGAAATTGCAAAAGCCACCATGAAACAATTGTCTGAAAGATTTCCGCAAGACATCGAATACCAAGAATCTTTAGATACAACACTTGCTATCACTGCAGGGGTTGATGATATTGTTCACACTCTTTTTGAGGCTATTATATTGGTTATTATAGTAGTATTTATATTCCTGCAAAACTGGCGCGCTACTTTAATTCCGTTAATTACAGTTCCCGTTTCGCTTATTGGTACCATTGCCGTTTTCCCAATGTTAGGATTTTCGATCAATACCCTTTCGCTTTTAGGATTAGTACTCGCAATTGGTATCGTTGTCGATGATGCAATTGTGGTTGTAGAGGCCGTAATACATCATATCGAGCATGGAAAAACTCCTAAAGAGGCCACAGTTCAAGCAATGAAAGAGGTTTCGGGACCAGTAATAGCGATTGCATTAATTCTATGTGCCGTTTTTATTCCAGTAGCTATGACTCCAGGAATTACAGGACGTTTTTATCAGCAATTTGCCATAACCATTGCCGTCTCGGTCGCCTTTTCGGCATTTAGCGCTTTGTCTTTAAGTCCCGCGCTTTGTGCCATGCTATTAAAACCTACAAAACCTATTGATCAGCAAAAAGGATGGCTTGCTAAATTCTTTACTTGGTTTAATAAGGTTTTCGAAAATGTTACAGGAAAATATATTGGTGGAGCAACATTTTTCGCCAAAAAAGCAATGCGTATTGTTGTTTTACTAGCTGTTATTCTTGTTTCAATTGTGCTTTTAGGCAAAAAGATTCCAGTAGGATTCATTCCTGAGGAAGATCAGGGTTATGTTTTAGTAAATATTGCTCTGCCTCCTGCATCATCATTACAGCGTACTGATGAAATATCGAAAAAGGTAGATAGTTTCCTTAAGGAAGAAAAATCTATTTTATCCTATACCACGATAAACGGATTTAGTATGCTTACAAACTCTTATCAGCCAAATAACGCTTTTATATTTATTTCCCTAAAACCTTGGGAAGATAGAGCAGAAACGGCTAAACAGTTTGTAGACCGATTCAATAAAAAACTAGCCACTCAAATTACAACTGCGACTTGTTTTTCATTTGGTCCACCCGCAATTCAGGGTCTTGGTGCTTCAGCCGGATTTAGTTTGATGCTCGCAAGACCGAGGAGGAAATACGCCTCAATACTTAGCAGAACAAACACAAAAATTTATTGCTGCTGCGCAACAGCGTCCTGAGATTAAACGAATTTACACCACTTTTAATGCTGGTACACCACAAATTAAATTGGATATCGACAATGATAAAGCCATGAAATTAGGAATACCTGTTTCTAAAGTTACCGAAGCGCTCGGTGCCTTTTTGGGAGGAAGTTATGTGAATGATTTTAACCGATTTGGTCGTCAATATAAAGTTTATGTACAGGGAGAAGCTGTTAATCGTGTAAAACCAGAAGACCTAAACCTGATTTATGTAAAAAATAATAAAGGAGATATGCTTCCGGTTTCGACATTGGTTACGGCGACAAAAGTATCTGGTCCCGATTTTACGAATCGTTTAAACTTGTTCCGATCTGCAGAAATTGGAGGTAGTCCGAATGATGGTTATAGTAGCTCGCAGGCTCTGACCGCATTAGAAGAAGTCGCCAAAGAGACCTTACCTGCAGACATGAGTTTCGATTACATCAATTTATCGTATCAAGAAAAGCATTCGCCAGGTGGATCTTCTGTATTTATTATGGCATTGGTTTTTGTATTCTTAATCCTTGCCGCACAATACGAAAGCTGGAAGCTCGCCATTTAGTGTACTTCTTGGAGCGCCTTTTGCAGTATTTGGAGCCTTTTTAGGACTTCTTTTGGCAAGATTTGGGAGTGATGCTTATGTCAACAACGTTTTTGCCCAAATCGGACTCGTTTTACTTATCGGATTAGTGGCAAAAAATGCCATTCTTATTGTTGAGTTTGCCAAAGAAGAATACGAAAGAGGAAAACCGCTTTACGAATCGGCAATGTATGCGGCAAGACTTCGTTTTCGCCCGATTCTGATGACTGCTTTTGCCTTTATTCTTGGAGTTGTGCCGTTATTAACCGCTACAGGTGCAGGTTCTCAAGCTCGTATTGTAATGGGAATGGCCGTATTTAGCGGAATGTTGATTGCCACCGTTTTAGGGGTCTTAATTGTACCAGGTCTATTTGTTATGATTGAAAGAATTGGACATAAGAAAGAGGAAACAATCGTAGAAGGAGAAAACAATGTAGAATCAAATACTACAGACCATGAGTAAGAAATATAAAATAATCGTTATTGTATTGGTTGTTTCCTTACTTCCAGTGGGATGTATGGTCGGACCAAAATATAAAAAACCTGAGCAGTTAAAATCAGATTCTTATAAAAACGAAAGAAATTTAGACAGTCTCGCTTCGGTAACCAACTTAAAATGGTTTGATTTGTTTAATGATGATGTTTTAAAAGGTCTTATTCAAAAAGGTCTTGAGAATAATTACGATTTAAAAATTGCAGTTTCAAGAATTGAACAGTTTCGTGCTGAATTAGGTTATTCTAAAGCCGATTTATTTCCGGCTTTTCAATATGGAGCTACTATAAACAGTAACAAAAAATACATTACTCCATCGACCGCTGGTGCAAGCATGTCTTGGGAACTTGATTTCTGGGGAAAATTTCGTCATGAAAACAATGCGGTCAAAAATGAACTTCTTGCCACAGAAGAAGCGCGTAAAGTAGTATTGTCTGATATCGTTGCCAATATTGCAATAGCCTATTTTCAAATGCGAAATTTTGATGATCAGCTGGAAATAACCAAGCATACTCTTGAAACAAGAGAGAAGTACTATCAAATCATAAGTGAGAGATTTGAAAAAGGGTACATCTCAGAAGTGGACAAAGTACAGATTGAACAGCAAGTTGCCATTGCCGAAGCGAGCAATTCCTAACATCGAAAGACAAATAACCTATCAAGAAAATGCGATTGCGTTGCTTACAGGTCAGCTACCTACTGAAATTCCGAGAGGAAAAAGCAATACCGAATTACAGATAGTCAGCAAGATTCCATTATCAATTCCGTCTGCCTTATTAGAAAACAGACCCGATGTAAAAGCGGCCGAATTAAGATATGCAGCAGACAAACGAAAGAATTGGCGTAGCTCAGGCAATGCGTTTTCCATCTATCAATCTAGTCGCAATTGCCGGATTTGCCAGTGCCGATTTGAGTAACCTATTTTTAGGAAGCTCTTATATGCAAAATGCATCAGGCGGAATTGCAGGACCAATATTTGCATTCGGAAAAAACAAAAGAAGGGTTGAAATAAACAGACAACAAGCAGAACAGTTCAAATTTCTTTATCAACAAACCTATATTGGTGCTGTTTCTGAAGTAGAACAATCTATACAAAACGTTAGAACTTATCAAGAAGAATGGAAAGCCCGCAATAGACAAGTTCAAGCGGCTTTAATAAACTTTAAACTATCTCACGAAAGATATGACAGCGGTTACGTTTCTTACTTAGAAGTTTTAGATGTAGAAACCAACCTTTTCAATGCACAATTAAGTCTAGCACAATTATCTGAAAGACAATTAAGTTCAATGGTTGAATTGTACAAAGCACTTGGTGGAGGATGGAATCTCTAAGATTCTGAGATTCTAAGTTGCTAAGGTTCTAAGTTTTTTGAACCGAAACGCATAAAAAACAAAAAAGCACTATTTTCATAGTGCTTTTTGTTTTTAAATCATTGTCACTTCAATCCTAAACTTAGTATCTCAGAATCTTAGCAACTTAGTATCTTAAAAATTAACAGAACTCGTTAAATGCATCCTGTAAATTCTCAGCAATTAATTCAGCTGGACGTCCTTCAATGTGGTGACGCTCTAACATGTGAACCAATTCTCCGTTTTTAAACAAAGCCATAGATGGCGAAGATGGAGGGAATGGGAACATGTGTTGTCTTGCGAGCATCAACAGCTTCTTTGTCTACACCTGCAAAAACAGTAATTAAATGATCTGGTTTTTTAGCATTATCCAAACTCATTTTTGCTCCCGGACGTGCATTTCTTGCAGCGCACCCGCAAACAGAGTTTACAACTACTAAAGTGGTACCTTCAGCTTTGATAGCATTCTCAACAGCTTCAGCACTATGTAAATCTTGAAAACCTGCAGCTGTTAATTCAGCTTCCATTGGTTTTACCATGTCTAGTGGATACATATTTTTTGTCTTTTAAATTGTACTTTTTGAACTGCAAAGTTACAAAGTTTACTCGCAACTAGTTAATTTGAAGTATAAAGTTTTGTTATAGTTCAATCGATTTACTTGAAAGTTGAAAAAGCATAAAGTTGAAAGCCTAAATTCTGTCTGTTTTTATTTAAAAACAACTTTAAATAAAGCCTTTATAAATGGCACTTTCGGGCATTTTAGGATCACTTGAAGATCTTCAAAAAGATTTGTTTCTTCATCTAAAAACTTAAAAATGAGTTCGGGATTTCCTTTTCTAAACAATGATGAAAAAATAGAACTTCCCAATTCGTTATGTCGATAAAGAATATTTAAAAGCAATAAATCGTAAAACCAAAACTTAGACTTTCCTTGAAAGTTCTTCATTTTAAAATCGTTGCTTTGAATAAACTCCACCAAATCCGAAGATTTTTTATCTGAGTTTTTAAAAGTATAACCTGTACTAGCTTTTGTCCAGCCGCCCGCAGTTCCAATATTAAGTACTCTTTTAGTATTTTTTTCCAAAACGGATAACACGTCATCGGAATACTTCCGTGCTCTTTTTCTGTAATTTCATATTGATACGCTCCAAGCTTTTGCAAGTAGATTTTAATCTCATTTTCGTACTCCTCTTTGGCAAGCAAGTTTTCAGAAAACAAAGTATACTCAACCAAAGCTTCGGTTTTTGAAGTTGGCAGAACATACATAAATCGCGTATTCCCTTTCTGTTCTACCGAAAAATCCATAAAAGTGACTTCTTCTGGATTGAAAACTTCTTCTTTTGATTTCACAAACCAACCCACAAAATGCTGTTGCAAAACAGGATATTTGTTTTGCCTTTCGGCGAAAGCCTTAGTATAAATGCTATTTAAAAGATAATTACCTGTGTATCGGTTTTCTTCAGTACCAACAAAAACATGCGTTTCGAGTTCATTAATGTCAGTTACCTTTTCGTTTAAAAAAGTAATATTTGAATATTGGGAAAGTGCCGTAAAAACAAAATTATAAAAATCAATTGCTTTAATTTGATTGTATTGATAAGGCTTTAGAGCCAAATGGCGATTAAAATCTTGATTAGCAAAAAGAGCTGAATTCCATTTTTTTGAAATAATCGGATTCCAAATAGAAGCTTCTTTTTCCCAAAAACACCAAGTTCTGTCATTGATTTTCTTTGAATCCTGATCAAGAAGTAAAATCGATTTATCGGAGAACTTTCCAGACAAAATCATTTTGTAAACAGTCATCAAAGATGCGAGTCCTGTTCCTGTAAAGATGTAGTCGAAATGTCGGATTTGCGAAGAATTCATTCTCAAAAATAAGAAAATTTACTTTTCCAGATTTTCTAATAACAGTTTAAAATCTTTTAATGCTAAATAATTGTTGTACTGAAAGACAATCTCATTCTTGTCATTCAGAACACATAAAATGGGATATGACATTTGATTGTTTATTATCCCCAATTCTAAGGCCAGTTCATGAACGCCAACATTATTTCCTGAAGGCTGATATTTGAAAATATGGTTAGCAAACGTAATATTTCGTTTTTCTTCAGCATTGAAATCAATGAAATAGAAATCTGAGTTTAGTTTTTCTATAATTTCTTGATCTTTAAAAGCTGTAGCCTTCATTCGCTGGCAAAACTGACACCAATCGGTATGAATGAAAACAATGATTTTTCGTTTTTGAATTTGTTGCAAGCTATCTATTTCTTCAAAAGTTCTGCTTTTTAATTGGCAAAATCCTGTTGAAGTTATTCCGAAAAGAATTATGAAGAAAAATAGCTTTTTCATTTTTTTGTTTTTTAGCCACAGATTAGAAGGATTAAACGGATTTTACTTTTTCATGCTAAGCGAAGTCAAAGGACGCGCCAATTGGAAAAGGGCTTCGACTTCGCTCAGCCTGACAAATGCAATCAAAATAAGTAAAAAATCCTTTTAATCTGTGAAATCTGTGGCTATAAAAAATCATCTAAAAGTATATCTCAATCCTAAAAATCCGCGAATTGTTTGGTTCTGCCCATAAACATAAGTCGTGTCAAATGTCAAACCATACGGATTATCTGGCGTAACTAGAACTTTTCCTGTAGAATCGTATTGCACATTTTTATCAAAAGGATCATTTGTTCTCGAAATCAAAAACGGATTATTTTGTTTTGGAGTAAAGTTAAGCAGGTTTTTGATTCCTCCATAAACTTCAAAATCTTTCAAACCCGAATAGGTAAACTGAATATTCTGAATACTATACCAAGGTGATTTCGGACTTCTTGGATCGGTTTCACTCAACAACGGCAATTTCATCGGACTGTAAACATTTCCAGTATAATCCATCGACAAGTTCCAAGGCTGAATTTTATACGAAATACTCCAAGTTCCTGTAAAATTCTCCGTCAAATACGGTCTTTCTGAAATTCCGTTCTCGACATTTTTATTATCTAAAACCGTTGCTCCGACAATAAATTTTAACCCCGACGGAAGGTTAAGATCCACATTTGTACTAATTCCTTGGCTTATCGCATAACCGTCAATATTGTCGTAAATAATCTCATTTGGATTTGTTTCATAATCTGATATAATCTTATTGCTAAATCTCGTGTAAAAAGCAGTCGTCTCAATCCCCATAAACGTTCCATTCCCAAAATTGATTTTCTGAATGTAATTTAAATTCACATTTACAGATTTTTCTGGTTTCAAATCATTTTTAATAATAACATCTCTAGAACCTGTTAAAGCGAGCATGATCTTCGGTAAACAAATTCACAACACGAAACCCAGTTCCTGCATTTAATCTAAAAATGGTGTTTTCGTTTGCCTTAAATCTGTAAGCAAATCTTGGTGTAAGAATAGATCCGTGAATTGAGTTGTAATCGTAACGCATTCCTAGCAAAACCTGACTTTTTGGAGAAAAGGTAATTTCGTCTTGAACAAAAATTCCAGGAAGCCAACTGTTTTCTGGATCTTTTGTTGCTGGTGTATTATCATCATAATAGGTGTATCGACTTGCAATTCCTGCTAATAAATCATTTCTTCCAATTTTTTTATCCCAAGTCAATTGCAAAAATCCAATTTTCTGATTGGCGATATAAGAAGTTGTTCCGTAGCGGCTATCCTGATAATGCACATTTCCTGAGAACGAAAGCATTAGTTTTTCTTCAAATGGCAATTGGTAACTTCCAATTAATTCGGCTCTTTTAGTATAAATGCTTTCGCCATAGATTTCATCACCACCTCGATATTTCTTTTCCCAACGAATGTCTCCGCCCCAACGATCTTCATACATTCCGCGCGCTGCAATCGTAAAAAGGCGATTGTAATTTCGCTTAAAACTCCATTTATTAAAAACCGAGATACGTTCAGAAAGCGTTACATCGGTAAAATTGTCTTTGTCTTTATCAATAACCTGATCGTAATTGAAGTAATTTAATCCAATAAGAGAAGTCGCTTTTTTACCGACATTAAATTTCGTTCCCAAATCGAGATTGCTTTCAAAATAAGAAGTTGTAAAATAATCGGCTGAAAAAGTCGGTGCTGTCGTTGGATTTTTTGTAATAATATTAATCAGACCTCCAACGGCTTCACTTCCGTAAAGCGACGACGCTGGACCTTTTACAATTTCAATTCGTTCGACTAAAGAATTCGGAATTCCCGACAAACCATAAACCGTCGAAAGGCTACTCACTATTGGCATTCCGTCAATCATTACTAAAGTGTATGGGCCTTCCAATCCGTTTATGTGAATATCTCCCGTATTGCAAACACCACAATTTAACTGCGGACGAACGCCATTTATGTTTTGAAGCGCATCGTAAATACTTGGCGTTGGGTTTTTCTTGAAGAATGTTGGTGAATAAACCTCAACCGGAACGGCGCTTTCCAATCGTTTTACAGGTTTTAAAGTTCCAGAAACGACAACTTCGTTCAATTCATTTTGATCTTCTTCTAATTCAAAATCTAAATTCAAACTTTCATTTTCTAAAACTAAAATCTTTTGGGTTATCGGTTTAAATCCTGCAGAGGTTACATGTATTTTATAAGTTCCTTTTGGAATATCTTGAAGATGATAAATTCCTAAAGAATCTGTTTGAGCTTTAAAGTTTGTATTTAACAAACTAACTTTAATTTCTTGACTAACAGGAATTGATGTTGCTATTTTTCCTGATATATTTTGGGAATAAAGGCTTTTAGCTGAAATTATTAATATTGTCAAAAATAAATATTTCATTATTATAAAATTAAATTTAGACAAAACTAAAAATTAAATTTGACAAATATTTATTCTTAAAACAAAAAATTTCAAACTGATTGAATTCAAGATGTTATATTTTTTTAAACCATATAAGTTATATAAGCTAATTTAAGTTAGTGCTAAAATGAACTTATATAACTTATGTGGTTTAACATTCTTTTCTATTGACTAAAATCTTCGTCAATAAGTTCTTTATTAATCACCGCTCCAGCAAAAGAGCCCGTAGAAACCGCAATTGCTACAGATCGCATTTGCGTTGTGCAATCGCCACTTGCAAAAACGCCAGAAATATTAGTTTTCTGCATGGCATCTACTTTCAGTAATCCTTGTTCGTCGCTATCACATCCTAAAGTTTCGGGGATAGGACAATGCTGTTCAAATGGCGGTCTCGCATAAATAGCTTTTACCTCAACTTTTTCTCCATTTTTGAAAATGATGTTTGAAACATAGCCATCATTATGTTCTAAAGAATCTATTTCTTCTTCTAAAATTAGAACACCATGATTTTTAAGAGTTTTTGTTTGTTCTGCAGTCAGTTCTGATTTTCCATTAGTACACAAGCGAAGGTCTTTTGTCCAGTTTGAAATCAGTTTGGCATATTCGTACCCCATTTCTCCATTGGCAATAATGGCCGTTTTTTCATTTTTAACTTCATAACCATGACAATATGGACAATGCAAAACCGAAATTCCCCAGCATGGAGCAAAACCTTCAATTTCTGGAAGTAAATCTCTAACTCCAGTTGCAAACAATATTTTTCTCGAAGTAAAAATATTGCCAGATTCGGTCGTGATTTCGAAACCGTTTTCTGTTTTAATAACTTGTACAGCCAATCCATTATAAAATTGAACGGTTTTATAAATGTCAACTTGCAGTTTGGCTTTCGCCGAAATAACTGCTGGTTTCTCACCGTCTTGTGTAATAAAATTATGAGAATGCGGTGTTTGTCTGTTGCAAGGCAAACCGCTATCAATAACCAAAACCTGACGCAAAGAACGCCCTAAACTCATTGCCGCAGACAATCCGCTATAACTGCCGCCAACAATAATCACTTCAAAATGCTTCTGTTCCATATTTCTATTTTTAATGATTTTGTTTTTTATGTAATTTATAATTGATTAAGTGCCCGATGATCATTCCAATTCCGCCAAAATAGATCAAATCAAGATGAATTTCGAAAAAGAGTTCTGTCAAAATACTAATCCAAATTAGGGCCATTGAAACAACTAAAATGGACGATACCAAAAGAGCTGATTTTTTTATAATTTTGAGAATTGCAAATAAACCTATCGAAGCAAATAGTAAATCTATAATTGGGTTGTGACTCAAACCTAAAGGAAGAATCGTTAAAAGAGGAAAAATCAAGCAATGAACCAAACAAATGGTTGCGCTCGAAATTCCTAAAATATCGTAAAAGGATGTGCTTATTTTCTTCATTATGTGTACTTTTGCTTAATGCAATTTTGTTGCAAATATATACAATTTTATTAATTGCAACCAAGTTGCATTTAATTTTTAATTCCGTAAAAAATGAAAACTACACGTAATACCGCAGACAAAGACAGCCGTTTTAGAAGTTTTTGAGAAATCTAAGACCGCTCTTTCGCATACCGAAATTCAAAAACAATTAAATGATTTATGCGATCGCGTAACCATTTACAGAATTCTAGATCGATTAGTTAATGAAGATGTTATTCATAAAATTTCGAATCTAGACGGAACCGTAAAATATGCCAAATGCAATCATTCGCATCAGCGCGTACATATTCATAACCATGCTCATTTTAGCTGTGAGAATTGTCATGAGATAACTTGTCTTGAAAGTGTAAAACCGAGTTATATTATGCCACACAATTATAAAGTTAACGAAATCAATTTTACGTTATCTGGATTATGCCCGAATTGTTTAAATTCTAACATTTAACTTTTAGACTTGTCTAAAAATATTGTTTCGCGAATATAATTTTTCTCTATATTTGTGAAAACAATACTTTTACAATGACTAAATCTTTAGAAGAAGTCCATGAATCGGTTTCTACCGAAAACAAAAAAAAGGTTTTAGAAAAATTTTAGCCTTCTTAGGCCCTGCATATTTAGTAAGCGTTGGTTATATGGATCCGGAAACTGGGCGACAGATATTGCCGGCGGAAGCCAATTTGGCTACACTTTAGTTTGGGTTTTATTAATGAGCAACTTAATGGCTTTGCTCTTGCAGAGTTTGAGCGCCCGTCTCGGAATTGTAACTCAGCGCGACCTTGCGCAAGCCTCTCGAGAAACCTATTCCAAATACATTAATTACATTTTATATTTTCTTGCTGAAATTGCAATTGCAGCCTGTGATCTTGCCGAAGTTCTTGGAATGGCTATAGGAATTAATCTTCTTTTCGGAATTCCGTTACTCGAAGCTGTTCTCATTACCGTTTTAGACACCTTTTTATTGCTTTTTCTAATCAATAAAGGAATTCGCAAGATGGAAGCATTCATTATTGCTTTAGTGGCGATTATTGGCTTCTCTTTCATTTTTGAAATGATTTTTGCAGAACCTGAAGTTCATAAGATTTTCGAAGGACTTATTCCTTCAATTCCAAACTCTGCGGCTTTATATATTGCGATCGGAATTATCGGAGCAACTGTAATGCCTCACAACTTGTACTTGCATTCGTCCTTAGTACAAACAAGAAAATTTGACAGAACGCCAGCGGGAATCAAACAAGCTTTAAAATACAATTTAATCGATTCAACCATAGCTTTAAATCTTGCTTTCTTCGTAAATGTCGCCATTTTAATTCTTGCCGCAGCCACTTTCCATAAAAACGGAATGTTTGAAGTCGCAGAAATTCAAGACGCGCATCAATTTCTTGAACCGTTGTTAGGAACCAAATGGGCACCCGTTTTATTTGCTGTCGCCTTAATCGCTGCTGGACAAAGTTCGACGGTAACAGGAACATTAGCCGGTCAAATCGTAATGGAAGGTTATCTGCATTTTAGAATTCAACCTTGGGTTCGTAGAATCATAACGCGTTTAATTGCTATTATTCCTGCTGTAATCGTAATTTTAATTTATGGCGAAAGCGTCACGGGAAAGCTCTTAATTCTAAGTCAGGTGATTTTGAGTTTACAATTGGGATTTGCCATTATTCCGCTGATTCACTTTGTGAGCGATAAATCTAAAATGAATGGTTTTCATATTTCTAGAACCACTCAGGTTGTTTCTTGGATTATTGCTTCGATTATTGTTTCTCTGAATGCGAAATTGGTTTATGACGAAATCACTTCATGGTTAGCAAGCTCCGATCATCCAACAATTCTCTGGCTTACTGTTGTTCCTTTGGCTTTTGGATTCTCGGCGTTATTATTATATATCATTTTCAAACCATTTATTGCCAAATTCAAATCAAAAACAATAAACCATTCACCGCATAAGCTTAATCTTCATTTTTCGCCTAAACAAAGTCAGAGCATTCAAAATATTGCTATTTCAGTAGATTTCTCAAGTGCAGACGAAGTAGCTTTAAACAAAGCCTTTGAATTGGGTGGCATTGACACCGAATATACGCTCATTCACATTGTAGAAACCGTTGGTGCTTTAATGTATGGTGTTAATATTCACGATCATGAAACTACAATCGACGAAAAATTATTATTAAAATATAAAGAAATGCTTTCCGAAAAAGGGTTCAAAATTAAAACCGAACTTGGATTTGGAAAACCAAACAACGTAATTCCGAAAATTATAAACGAAGGAAGTTTCGATATTCTAGTCATGGGAACCCACGGCCACACTGGATTGAAAGATATTCTTTTCGGCACAACAGTAGATAAATTGAGACATAAAATTTCGATACCTTTGTTGATTGTTAAATAAAGTTTCTAAGATGATAAGCTACTAAGATTCTAAGCTTTTTATTAAAAAGCCCGAAAAAAACTTAGCACCTCAGCATCTTAGAAACTTAGAAGCTTAAAAAAATGACCTTTTCAGAAGAAAACTACTTAAAATCGATCTATCATCTGACTGCTGCTTCAGAAACAGAAGTTAGCACGAATGCTATTGCGGAAATTATGGAAACGAAAGCTTCCTCTGTAACCGATATGCTTAAAAAGCTAGCAGAGAAAGATTTGGTGAATTATAAAAAATACCAAGGTGTATCACTAACTGAAAATGGAAAGTTAGTCGCAAAAATGATTGTGAGAAAACACCGTCTTTGGGAAGTGTTTTTGGTTGAAAAATTAAACTTTAGCTGGGATGAAGTGCACGATATCGCAGAACAGCTCGAACACATCAAATCGGAACAATTGATTAACCGTTTGGATGATTTTCTTGGAAATCCAACCGAAGATCCGCACGGAGATCCTATTCCAGATGCAAATGGGCGAATCATTAAAATTGAAAAATACCTTTTATCAGAGCTTGAAGAAAATCAAACTGGAGTTTGTGTTGGCGTAAAAGATACTTCTTCGGAGTTTTTGAAATATCTGGACAAACAAGGAATTGCTTTGGGTTCAAAAATTGAATTGCTTTCTAAAGAATCCTTCGATCTATCAGTTAAAATTAAAGTGAATGGTACGGAATTATCTATTTCGAATAAAATTGCTTCTAATTTGTTTGTAAAGCTGGTTTAGAGGTTGTTTTGCAGAGCTATATGTAACGGTTCTTAGGGCCTTCACAAATATCAATATTTTTTATCCGTTTGAGAAACCCATTCTCCAGCTACATCTACGTTTTGTCTTAGCAATAAATTCAACTGGCCAACATGATGCTGAACATGTCTCATGTTGTATAAAATCATTTCAATTCTGTTAAAATCCTTATTCTTTGTAATGAATCTTTCTTTTGAAGTTTCTTCATTTAAGCCTTCAATTAAAAGAAAAACCTTTTTACGGGAATGCTCAAGATATTCTAGCAATTCTTCTTTTAGATAAATCCTTTCAGGCAAAATTATTTCTGGATCAAACTCAGATAAGGAAAATGGTTGTGGCGGAGAAAATTCGTCTGGTTTTACAGACGAATAATAATCAATCCAAAAAATGGTGTGATAAACAGAATACCAAAAATCTTTTTTATCCCAAAAATTATCAGGACAAACTAAAATTGAACTTTCCAGCATATCTATTACAGCTCCAAATTGTCGCCATAATATCCCCTTTAATTCTTCCATTATTTGAGTTTGAAAATTAGAGTTCTAAACAATTCCCTTTTCAATCATTTCCAACATAACCGGCGAAGCATTTTTAAAAGTTGGTGCTTGCTCGATAATACTTCCAGCATTTTTTTTATTTACTTTAAAAGTAACATCATCGTTAGTTGTAAATAAAAGTGCGGTTAAAAAAGGTTTTTTAATGTGAGTGCCTAAAATCAATAAGGCTTCATCCAATGTATGAATGCTTTCTACTTCTTCTGTTTTATATCTAAAAGTCAGCGAAATTGAGAATGTATTATCTTCATTGAGAACCAATCGGAAATATACATTTTTAAGTTCTGTATCGCCCATGGTTTTGGCCAAAGTCAGTTTTGCAAAAGTTCCGTTTTGGATGCTTTCTTTAACTCGTTCACAAAAAAGGGCAAATATTGGTTCGTACATTTTTTTTAAAGTTGCTAAGGTTCTGAGATTCTAAGGTTTTTACAATCTTTGTCTATTATTTTAACCGCAAAGGTCGCAAAGATTTACGCAAAGAACACAAGAATTGAGCAAAAAAATCAGCCACAGATTATAGAGATTAACACAGATTCCTGTAAATCCTTTTAATCCAAATAATCTGTGGCTAAAAATTAATATTTTTTACGGTTAAGAAAATTTTATTTTCCTGTAAATTCGGCTTTACGTTTTTCTAAAAATGCTGTTGTTCCTTCTTTAAAGTCAGCAGTTCCAAAGCATTTTCCGAATGATTTTATTTCAACATCAAAACCGTTTTTACCATCTGTAAAATTAGCATTGATTGCTTTTATAGCTTTCGCAATAGCGAAAGGCGCATTTTTAATGATTTTTTGAGCAATTACATTCGTAAAAGACAAAAGCTCAGCTTGAGAAACTACGTGATTTACTAAACCGTATTGTTTTCCTTCTTCTGCAGAAATCATTGCAGCGGTCATGATCATCTCCATCGCACGGCCTTTTCCAACCAATTGAGGCAAACGCTGTGTTCCTCCATAACCAGGAATTAATCCTAAAGTAACTTCTGGAAGTCCCATTTTTGCATTATCAGAAGCAATTCTAAAATGACATGCCATTGCCAATTCTAATCCGCCTCCTAATGCAAATCCGTTTATTGCTTGCAATAACAGGTTTTTTCAACCCTTCGATTAAATCAAAAAGAGATTCTTGACCTTCAGCGACCAATTGCGCGCCTTCAACAATAGTATAATTAGCAAATTCTGAAATATCAGCTCCAGCGACAAATGCTTTCTCACCGCTTCCCGTTAAAATAATAACGCGGATATCATCATTTTTACCCAATAATTTTATCGCTTTACTTAGATCACTAATTGTTGCTTTGTTCAAAGCATTCAATTTTGTTGGTCTGTTTATGGTAATTGTCGCGATATTTTCTTCAATAGAAATTAAAAGATTTTCGTAGTTCATGACGCTATATTTTATGAGTTCGTGATCGGGAGAGAAACTGTAAACGTAGTTCCTTTTCCATAAGTTGACTCAAAGGTAATTGTTCCTTTGTAATTTTCTATAATGTTTTTGATAATTCCGAGTCCAAGTCCCATACCGCTGGTTTTGGTAGTGAATTTTGGTTCGAAAATCCTTCCTATATCTTGTTTCTGAATTCCGATTCCGTTGTCTTTTACTGCAATCTCAACATTATTGCCACTTCTTTTTACAGATACTACAATTGATTTATGAAACTGGCTTTCGGGAATGGCCTGAGTTGCATTTTTTACCAAATTGGTAATTACACGGATCAATTGCGTACGATCCATTTTAGAAATGATTTCTTCTTCTTCTTTTTCGAAAGAAATATAATCTTCGTTGAAAATGTCCAAAGCCAGTTCGACAACTTCAACTACATTCAGCGTTTCATTTTGTTGCGCCGGCATTGAAGCAAAATTCGAAAACGCCGAGGCCACAGCTGTCATAGTATCAATCTGCTGAATCAAGGTTTCGGAGTAATCATTCATTTTCTGCTTCACATCAGGAGCAGTAGGATCAAATTTTCTTTGAAAACTCTGAACCGTCAAACGCATTGGCGTAAGCGGATTTTTAATTTCGTGTGCGACTTGTTTCGCCATTTCGCGCCAAGCTTCTTCACGTTCGCTTTGTGCCAATTTAATTGCACTCGTTTCCAGTTTGTCAACCATTCCATTATACGCTTTTATCAGGAAGTTAACTTCTTTACTGTTTGCTTCTAAAACAATTTTCTCGTTTTTCTGATCCAAATTGGTTTCTTCCAAACGATCTGAAATGGTTTTAAGTGATTTTGTAATATAAGTTGAAAGGAAATATGCTAACGCAAAAGCCACAATAAGCATAAAAGAATACACCTGACTTAAACGGATTAGAAAAGTATTCAATTCGTTATCGTAATATCCGTCGTCTTCTAAATATGGAAGATTCAAGATTCCGAGTGGTTTGAATTTTTCGTCTTTAATTAAACTGTATGACGATCGGTTTTTAACTCCATCAATCGTTTTTATGTCTACAAATCGCTTTTCGATAGAAGATCGAACTAATTTGAGAATGTATTCTGGAATTGGTGGCGGTGCTTTGTCAACCGCAAAAGACTCTTTTGAAGATTTTAAAAGTTTGCCGTCAAGACTATAAATGTTGATTTCGATTTTATGAATCTGTGCCAGCTCGTGGATTTTATCTTTAAAAATCAAATCCAGATTCTGAGTTTTTAGCGGATAAGTTGTAGTTGCCAGAACGTAATTGATATGTTCTTTTACCGCATTTTCTTTTCGTTCTAAACGTTCCTGATGATATTCTTTGGCCTCAGTTTTAAACTGAATAATCGAAATCGAAGCCAATAAAAAAGATGCTACAACAATCAATACAATCATCGACAGGAAAATCCTGGTACGAAGTGAAAGCATTGTCATTTTGAAGTTTAGCATATTTTTTTGTTTTTGCCACGAATTACACAAATTCGCACGAATTAAATTTTGATAATTTCAGCCACAGATTAAAAGGATTAAGATGATTTTTTAAAGAATCTATAAATCTAAATAATCCTTTTAATCTGTGGCTAAATAAAATTAGTGACAATTCGTGTAATTCGTGGCAAACTCATTTATTTTTTTCTCGAATGCGCTTATAAAAACGGAATCCCAACATAATTAAAACCGAGAATAATATAATTCCGATTACGCCGAAAATCCAGTTGATGGCACTTTTTAAAACTACTAAAAAGACAACAGCAAATAGAATAATGGTCGCGCCTTCATTCCACAAACGCATAAAATTATTGGAATATTTTACCTCATCTCTTTGTAATTGCTTAAAAATCTGATGACATTTTCCGTGATATAAATATAAAAGGAAAACGAAACATAATTTTACGTGCATCCACGGCATTTTGATCCAAACGCTTCCTGCATCTGTAAAAAACAGCATCCAAAAAGCAAAAATACTTGCCAAAACCGCCGATGGCCATGTAATAATATACCACAAACGGTAGGCCATTATTTTGTATTGCGCTTGCAAAATCTCTTTTTCTGGCGAAGGTTTTTCATTTGCCTCAATTTGATACACAAACAAACGCACAATATAAAACAAACCCGCAAACCAAGTGATCACAAATATAAGATGCAGTGATTTTAAGTAATTATAGTACTCCATCATAAAGTCTTTTTTCTTTACTCTTTCTTCTATTTTCTATTTTGCCCAATCATTAATCCAATTAGAAACAGTCTCACACCATTCATCATCATCATTCAAACAAGGAATTGCAAGGAACTCTTCTCCTCCATTTGCTTCAAAATCTTCTTTGGCGCGCATTGCGATTTCTTCTAAAGTTTCTAAACAATCCGTAACGAAAGCTGGAGTTACAACCGCAATTTTCTTGATTCCTCTTTTAGGCATATTGTCGATTTCAACATCTGTATATGGCTCAAGCCATTTGTCGCCCGCCAATCTCGATTGGAAAGTCACGCAATATTTGTCTTTTGGAATTCCCAATTGTTCAACTACCAAACGAGTAGTTTCGTAGCAATGTGTTCTATAGCAGAATTCAGCTTCTGGAGTTCCAACTTCGCAACACATTTCGTTGGTTACGAATTTTTTATGCGATTTTGTTTTATCGGTTTTACGAACATGTCGCTCTGGAATTCCGTGGTAAGAAAACACTAACTGATCGTAATCGAAATCACGCAGATGTTTTTTAATTGAATCAGCAACGTTTTTGATGTAATCTGGTTTATTGAAAAATGCAGGAACATCTGAGAATTTCATGTGAGGAAATTTCTTCTTGCGAATTTCTTCTGCCAAAACCAAAATCGTTAATGTAGAAGCCATCGCATATTGCGGATAAAGCGGGAAAAGTAAAACTTCTGTCACACCTTGATCGCTTAATTCCTGCAAACCTTTTTCGATTGTCATAGATCCGTAACGCATTGCAAGCGCAACTGGAACATTTGATAAAGGCTGTACTTTTTTGTGCATTCTTTCAGAAAGAACAATTAACGGCGAACCTTCTTTCCACCAGATTTTCGCGTACGCGTGAGCCGATTCTTCTGGTCTTTTTCTTAAAATAATACCGCGAACTAATAATGCTCTTAATAAATACGGAACGTCGATCACGTATTTATCCATTAAAAATTCATCTAAATAAGGTTTTACGTCTTTTGGAGTTGGACTGTCTGGTGATCCTAAGTTTATTAAAAGTGCGCCTTTCATTATGTGTTTTTTGCTTTAGGCTTTAAGCGCTAGGCTTTAAGCTTTTTATTTGTTTTTAAAAATTTCGGCAAAAGTAAACGCTGTACTTTATTCGAAATATGATAATTATTACTTTTTCTTTATT
Organism: Flavobacterium ginsengisoli; assembly: GCF_029625315.1. NCBI lineage: Bacteria > Pseudomonadati > Bacteroidota > Flavobacteriia > Flavobacteriales > Flavobacteriaceae > Flavobacterium > Flavobacterium ginsengisoli. The sequence goes on along the minus strand of NZ_CP121110.1, from coordinate 3,691,758 downwards.
ATTGAATATTCAAAATTGATTTAGCTAATTCGAGAAATTTATTCTCGCAGATCTTGCAGATTTTTTAATTCGTGCTAATTTAGTAGCGAAAAAAAAATTAAACATTCGCATTAATCGACATCAAATATTTTTTTGGAGTCGTGGCAAACTTTTTCTTGAATGCCGCGATAAAATGACTTCCTGTGCTATAACCTATTTTCAGCCCAACTTCATTTACATTATAAGAACCGCTGTCTAAAAGTTTTCTGGCGAAATCCATTTTGTAATCGAACAAGAAACCGTAAACCGTATCGCCATAAATCTGTTTGAAACCCATTTTGAGTTTTTTCAAATTTAAACCAATTTCATCTGCTAGTTCTTGCAGTCCTGGTGGTTCGGCCATATTAGCGATAATAATTTCTTTAGCTTTTCTGATTTTCAAAACGTTATCTTCATCAATCAAAAATGGACATTGTTCTGCATTTGGATCTTCGGTTCTGTTGAAATACAAACTCAATAATTCGTATCCTTTTCCTTTATAATAAAGGTTTTTTATGGACGGATGAAGGTTATAATGAAACAGCTGACTTAAAACAATCGCCATAGAAGGACTAATATTTCCTTCGTTATAATACTTTTTATCCTTATTATCAGGACTTAGAAAAGTAATATAATCGGCTTCGGCAGAAAATAAGGCGTGAAATTTCTTGATTGATACAATTACCGAAATTGCCCACGAGTTTGGAGCCAGCTCTAAATTTAGCGGCAATTCTTTCTGTGGATTGTATAAAAGCAACGATTTTTTCTTCTTTCAATTCTAAAGCATAATTGCCTTGATTGAATAAAAATTTTGCATTTCCTTTTATCCCGAAGTGAAACTGTATCAGGCCAGTACCTATTATTTCGTGCTGTGCATAAAAAGGTTCTGAACCATCGTTTTGAAAACGGATCAGCGTAAAGTCGTCTTCAATTTTTATAACTTCTTGAGAACTCATAGCGATATTTTTTTGAAACGAAAATCAAAACAAACTCAAAATGTTATTTAGAACGACTCTAAACTAATCACTTCAAAGGAGTTGATTTTGCTACAAAAGTAGTCCTTTTTACTCAAAAACACCTATTTAGGTTCAAAAAAACATACAGCGACATAAAAAGTACTTTTAGCGTTATTTTTATCGATGGTATAGTAATAATTTTGTTGCACTTTTATGAAAGTGAATTTATGGAAAACAATAACGTACCGAAACACCTTTATTTTTACTCAGTTGGTCTGAGTTATAAAAAAGCTGATGCTGAGGTTAGAGGTCAATTTAGTTTGGACGCCGTTGCGAAAACTCGCCTGCTGGAACAAGCTAAAAACGATGGAATAGAAAGTTTACTAGTTACTTCAACTTGCAACAGAACTGAAATCTACGGTTTTGCTGAACATCCATTTCAATTAATAAAACTTATCTGCGACAACAGCAACGGTTCTGTTGATGCTTTTCAAAAAGTTGGTTTCGTTTACAAAAATCAAGAAGCAATAAATCATTTATTTCGTGTAGGAACTGGTTTAGATAGTCAAATCTTAGGCGATTTCGAAATTATATCTCAAATTAAAACTAGTTTCATTCATTCAAAATCTTTAGGTTTAGCGAATGCTTTTATGGAAAGACTAGTAAATGCCGTTATTCAAGCGAGTAAAAGAATTAAAAACGAAACGGAAATTAGCTCTGGCGCTACTTCGGTTTCTTTTGCATCGGTACAATACATTCTTAAAAATGTTGAAGATATCAGCAACAAAAATATTTTACTTTTTGGAACTGGAAAAATCGGAAGAAATACATGCGAGAATTTAGTAAAGCATACTAAAAACGAGCACATCACTTTAATAAACCGTACTAAAGATAAAGCAGAGAAATTAGCAGGAAAATTAAATTTGATTGTTAAAGATTATTCTGAATTGCATTTAGAACTTCAAAAAGCCGATGTTGTAGTTGTTGCAACAGGAGCGCAAAACCCAACAGTTGACAAAGCCATTTTAAATCTTAAAAAACCTTTGTTGATTTTGGATTTATCGATTCCGAAAAACGTTCATGAAAACGTTGAGGAATTAGAAGGTGTAACTTTAATTCACATGGATTATTTGTCTCAATTGACAGATGAAACTCTAGAAAACAGAAAATTACACATTCCAGCGACTGAAGCAATCATCGAAGAAATCAAAGAAGAATTTGTTACTTGGATGAAAGGCAGAAAATTTGCTCCTACAATTAATGCTTTAAAAGAGAAACTAAACGCTATTAAAGCTTCGGAACTAGATTTTCAAAGTAAAAAAATCGCCGACTTTAATGAAGAGCAAGCTGAAATCATCAGTAACCGAATCATTCAAAAAATCACTACACATTTTGCCAATCATTTAAAAGACGACGATACCATGGTCGATGAAAGCATCGAATGGATCGAGAAAGTCTTCAAAATAAAAGCATCTTAAATAAAATTTAAACCATATAAGTTATATAAGTTCATTTAAAAACTGTGTTTTATCCAAACTGCTTAAATTACTTATATAACTTATATGGTTCAAAAAATAAAACATGGCTGAAAAAACAATCAGAATAGGAACGCGCGATAGCGAATTAGCACTTTGGCAAGCACATACTGTCGAGAAAAAGCTAAACGATTTAGGTTATAAAACTTCAATTGTGGCTGTTAAATCTCAAGGTGATATTATTCTGGACAAACCTCTTTATGAGTTAGGAATTACCGGAATTTTTACCAAAACGCTAGACATTGCCATGATCAATGGCGATATTGATATTGCAGTGCATTCTATGAAAGATGTTCCAACGGCTTTGCCAAAAGGTATCGTTCAAGGTGCAGTTTTACCAAGAGCCAATGTTTTGGATATTCTAGTACATAAAGGAAATCCTGATTTTATAAATCCAAGTACCATAGCGACCGGAAGTTTACGTCGTCAGGCACAATGGTTCAACAAATACCCAAATCATACAGTAGTTGATTTACGCGGAAACGTAAATACACGTATGCAAAAACTTCAAGACAATGATTGGGACGGAGCTGTTTTTGCCGCTGCAGGTTTAGAGCGAATCAACTTAAAACCAGAAAATTTTATCAATTTAGATTGGATGATTCCCGCGCCGGCACAAGGAGCAATGCTTGTTGTGGCAATGGAAAATGACAACTATACTTTGGATGCGCTTTCTCAATTAAATGATATTGAAACTGAAATCTGTACGCATATTGAACGTCAGTTTTTAAGAACTCTTGAAGGCGGATGTACAGCGCCAATTGGAGCTTTGGTTACATACAATGAAGATGAAGACACTTTGCATTTTCAAGGCGTTTTGCTTTCTATTGATGGAAAACAAAAATTGGAAATTGACAAAACGGTTGACATTTCAGAATGGAAAAAACTAGGTTTTAACTCTGCGCAAGAGATTTTGAATAATGGAGGAACGGAGTTAATGCAGAAAATCAAAGAATCTCTGAAGAAATAATGGCAAAATCAGTTCAAATACTATCTACTAAAATATTATCTCCTTTTCATAAGCAAGAACTAATGAAATATGGCGTTGAATTACTTGAAGCCGATTTTATTAAAACAGAAAACAAACCTTTCGAATTAAAAGACCTCAACGAAAGTCTAATTTTTACAAGTCAAAATGCTGTTCATAGTGTTTTATCAGATCCAAAATCAGAAGAACTAAAAAAGAAAAATGTGTACTGCGTTGGACTTAAAACCAAAAATCTTTTAGAAGAAAACGGTTTTAATGTTATTGCCTACACCGGTTATGCATCAGATTTGGCCGAAATTATCACTTTGATTTATGGCAATGAAAGCTATACTTTTTTCAGTGGTAATTTAAGAAGAGACACTTTACCAGACGCTTTAAAAGAAAACGGTATTAAATTCAACGAAATTCAGGTTTACGAAACTACACTGCAACCTCAGAAAATAAAAGCAAATCCCGAAGCGATTTTGTTTTTTAGTCCGTCTGGAGTTAAAAGTTATCTGAAACACAATACCATAAATAAACAAATCTGTTTCTGCATTGGAGATACCACCGCAGAAGCTTTATCAAAAATAACAAAGAATATCATCATCGCAGATCAACCAACAATTGACGACGTGATCGAAGATGTAATTCACGAATACAAATAATGTTTACGACTTCCTGCAAGGTTTTCAAAACCTTGTAGGTTTAAATATAAATCAACAAATAATACCTACAAGGTTTTGAAAACCTTGCAGGAAAAACAAATAAGAGATGTTAAAAAACGACCTATTTTTAAAAGCATTAAAAGGAGAAACAGTTCAGCGCCCACCAGTATGGATGATGCGTCAGGCAGGAAGATATTTACCAGAGTTTAGAGAACTTCGTGACAAGTATGATTTTTTTACACGTTGCGAAACTCCAGAATTAGCGACTGAAATTACAGTTCAGCCAATTCGTAGAATTGCTCCAGATGCTTGCGATTTTATTCTCAGATATTCTAGTAGTACCACGCGCAATGGGAATTCATGTTGAATTGAAAGATAATTTAGGTCCGATTATTCCAAATCCAATTCGTACAATGGAACAAGTAAATCAAGTTATTGTTCCAGATGTAAATGAAACTTTAGGTTATGTATTTGACGCTGTGAAATTGACTAAAGAAATGTTGAATGATGAAGTTCCGTTAATTGGTTTCGCTGGTTCGCCTTGGACAATTTTTTGTTATGCTGTGGAAGGAAAAGGTTCTAAAAGTTTTGATACTGCAAAAGGATTTTGCTTTTCAAACCTGGTTGCAGCGCATACTTTATTGCAAAAAATCACAGATACAACAATTCTATACTTAAAAGAAAAAGTAAAATCGGGAGTAAACGCCGTTCAGATTTTTGATTCTTGGGGAGGAATGCTTTCTCCTGTTGATTATCAGGAATTTTCTTGGAAATACATCAACCAAATTGTTGATGCTTTAGCTGAAATTACTCCGGTTATTGTTTTCGGAAAAGGATGCTGGTTTGCTCTTGGCGAAATGGGTAAAAGTAAAGCTTCTGCATTAGGAGTTGACTGGACTTGTTCGGCTAGAAATGCTCGTTACTTATCTGGTGGAAACATTACTTTACAAGGAAATTTTGATCCGTCAAGATTACTTTCTCCGATTCCGACTATCAAGAAAATGGTTCACGAAATGATCGACGAGTTCGGAAAAGACAAATATATCGTAAATTTAGGTCACGGAATTTTACCAAATATCCCTGTAGATCACGCAAAAGCGTTTATTGACGCGGTGAAAGAATACGGGAATTAGTACTTAGTTTTCAGTCGCGGTCGCAGTATTCAGTTTTATTCTGAGGCTGGAAACTGCGACTGAAAGCTTTAAACTCAAAAATATGCTAACAAACCTCAACAGAAACTCACCGTTTTCATTTATCGAATACGGATTTCAGGCGTACTACGCTTATGTGTTTTTGATGGTTTGGACGCATCCAGAATTGCACCCAGTAAGTCTTATAAATGACTTAGCGGTTTTGATGGCTTTTGAGTTTATAATGGTTCATTCAGGAGTTTTTATGGCGGTTATGCCAAAAAAATGGTCACTTTTTGTGTTTTTCCCACTCTACGGATTATTTGCCTACTCTTTTAATGAATCAGTAGTTAATACTAACATTCTATATATTTATCTACTTACGGTTTTAAATAGAATGCGATTTGCCTTTTCAAATGTAGCGCAAGAAGTCAGAATGTATCAAATGGGAAAATCTGCAAGAAAAAGCGGTTTTCTACTTTTTCCTAATCCTAGCAGTTTGCATTGGAAATTCTATAGTCCCTCCATTCGGATTAACACAGGAATTTTTAGAAAAATCACATTATTTCCAAACCGTTAAATCAAGCGGGTTATTTATAGAAAAGCCTTATGTGCCTATCTGTATGGGATTTATTTATTATGCTTTGCCTGTTTTGTATTTTGTTTATCGAATACTAAAAAACTTTGGTAAAAGAGATTCTTTTCAAAATGAAAAACTAGTTTTTAGCCGAACAACTGTCAAATCGAATAAATTCTAAATTATGCTAAATAAAGGCTTACGAGACGAAGAAAAAATAAGAATTGATAACGTTCTCAAAACGTTACGAACTCTTATTTTTGTGCCTTATCCGTTGGATGATTTACAAAAGACAGAAATTGAAAATCAACTAAAAGAATTCGCTTTAAACATTGAAACTTTAGTCGATTACTCAAATGAGGATTTAATCACATTATTAATGCGCCTTCATCTTGATTGGGATCAATTAGAACAATTTGCTGATATTTTAATTGAATTTTCTAAAACCGAAAGTTATAATTTTTCAGAAAAAGCATTAGCGGTTTATCAATATATTCAGCAAGAAAGCAAGGTTTTTTCTTTTGGAATAAATACTAAAATCGCATCTTTAAAAAAACAACCGCATATGAGTTTTATAGATTGGAAAACAGATCGAATTGAGAACGTTCTTTCTGAGGAGTTTTACAAACTAATCGACAAGAATAAAGATCATATAGGAAAAACATTTCCTGTAACACTAGCTAATTCTGACTCACCAGAAAAAGCAGAAAATTTTATCTCAGTTAATAAAAACAAGGAAAGAAATAGCGAAGGATATTATTTCTTCGCCCGAGACATCAAAACAAATAATCTAATTGGTTATTTATGTGTAAAAACTATCGATTATCGTATTTCAAAATGTGAATTAGGTTATTTTATCGATGAGGATTTTCAAGGAAAAGGAATTACTTCAAAAATGGTTTCAGAAGCACTTGAATTTTGTTTTGATGAATTAAAAATGAATAAAGTTTTCATTTGTACATCAGAAGTAAATTTAGCAAGTCAGCGAATCGCTCTAAAACATAATTTTAAACAAGAAGGAATTTTAAGGGACGAATTTAGAAATGGTGACGGCACTTTGCAAAACACCGTTTATTTTGGACTTCTTAAATCAGAATATATAAAATCATGAAAGACAAATTTTACGCATACATACAAAACTTACAAGACCAGATTTGCGCTGGATTAGAAGCCGTTGATGGAACAACAAAATTCCGTGAAGACTTATGGAAACGTCCAGAAGGTGGTGGCGGAAGAACTCGCGTTATTGAAAACGGAGCTGTTTTCGAAAAAGGTGGCGTAAACATTTCGGCCGTTCACGGAAAACTTCCTGAAACAATGCAGAAAATGTTTGGTGTTGGCGAAGCAGATTTCTTTGCCTGCGGATTAAGTTTAGTACTGCATCCAAAAAACCCTATGGTTCCTACCGTACACGCTAATTGGCGATATTTCGAAATGTATGATGAATCTGGAAAAGTAATCGAACAATGGTTTGGTGGCGGACAAGATTTAACGCCTTATTATTTGTTTGAAGAAGATGCAATTCACTTTCATCAAACTTGTAAAACAGCTTGCGATAAACACAACCCAGAGTTTTATCCTAAATATAAAAAACAATGTGATTCGTATTTCTGGAACGCACACCGAAATGAAGCCCGTGGACTTGGCGGTTTGTTCTTTGATTATTGCAAAGCAAATGAGCAAATGTCAATGGAAAACTGGTACGATTTTGTAACCGAAGTGGGAAATAGTTTCCTTGAAGCTTATGTTCCAATTGTAGAAAGAAGAAAAAACCTTTCTTATACTCCAGAGCAAAGAACCTGGCAAGAAATCCGTCGTGGCCGTTATGTTGAATTCAATCTTGTTCATGATAAAGGAACGCTATTCGGTTTAAAAACCAATGGAAGAATCGAAAGTATTTTAATGAGTTTGCCTCCGCATGTTCAATGGGTTTACGATCATCATCCAGAAGTTGGAAGCGAAGAAGAAAAATTGATCCATGTATTGGCAAATCCTCGTGAGTGGGTTTCGTAGCTTAAAAATTTGTTTAATTTGATAATTATATGTCGCCCCTCTGGGGCTTCTTTCTTTTTGTTGTCAATTCAATTACTATAAATATTTTGCTCCGCTGGAGCATTTTTATATACGACTAGTTCCTGTAAAATGTTAGAGTATTATTAAAGAAGCTTCGGAGAAGCAAAATATTTATAGAACAATTTACATCCCCTAGCATAAAGCCCCAGAGGGGCGACATATTTTCTATACCACAAAAAAAACAATACTTATCCTACAAATTAAAATTATTAATTAGCTTTACTCATTATAATTTTAATTAAAAAAATGGCAGACACTTACTCTCAATTATATATTCAAATTGTTTTTGCTGTAAAAGGAAGGCAGAACTTAATTTCCAAAAATTGGAAAAATGAAATTTATAAATACATTACAGGAATTATTACCAATCAGAAACAAAAACTGATTGCAATAAACGGAATGCCAGATCATATTCATATCTTAGTTGGAATAAAACCAAATGTTTCAATATCGGATTTGGTACGAGACATTAAATCAAGTTCATCCAAATTCATAAATGAACAAAAATGGATAAACGGAAAATTCGAATGGCAGACTGGTTTTGGTGCTTTTTCGTATGGTCATTCACAATTAACACCTGTAATAAATTATATTGAAAACCAAGAAGAGCATCATAAAACCAAAACGTTCAAAGAAGAATATATCGCATTTCTAAAAATATTTAATATTGATTTTAAAAATGAATATCTGTTTGATGATGTTTAATTTATGTCGCTCCTATGGAGCTTCAAATCTTATTCGATTATTATAATTGCTATAAATATTTTGCTTCTCCGAAGCATTTTTAAATACCACATGATCTTGAAACTGATTTACGCCACATTCTTTATCAGCATTTTTGGGTGTTTTGCCCAAAAAGATTCCCTGCAAAATCCGTATTTTAAATCATATAATGATAAAATTACTGCTAGTATTTATTATCTAGATACTTCCAATAGTTTTCAGATTGCTTCAGATAATACCGATCCGAAAACATATGTAAATCTAATTCCGAATCGAAGAGAACAAATCGGTTTTACTTTAAATTATAAAATCATTGATATCACAATTGGTTTTGCTCCCAAATTTCTAAGTCAGAATAAGGGCGATTCTCATTCGAAGAATTTTAATTTCAATACCCGTTTTTACTTAAAAAAATGGATGCAGTCGTTTACTTTTATCAATCAGAAAGGATTTTATATTAGTGATGACAACATTACAGCACAATTGCCCAATATGCGTACCACAAAAATTGGCGGGTCGACTGCTTATGTTTTTAATGATAAATTCTCTTTTAAAACATTGGTAAGCCAAAATGAATGGCAGACCAAAAGCTCTGGAAGTTTTATTCCGACTTTCTCTTTTTATTACACCAATTTAGATTTAAATACTCCCGATTCGTCACCTGGCGATATTTATGTTATAACGCTTGCGCCCTCCTATTTTTACAATTTCGTAATTAGTGATCGGGTCTTAATAGGTGCTGGACTCGCTTTGGGTGCCGGAATTAATATTATTGACGGCGACACCTCTGCTTTATATCAAGCAGATTTCAATTTGAAATTGGCTTATAACAAAGATCGTTTTTTTGGTTTTGCCAGTCTTAACACAATTGGTTTTGCGCAAGATGACAAAGTCGATCCGCGATTGAATGACAATATTTCTACTCTAAAACTGTCTGTTGGGTATCGATTTGATCCTCCTAAAAAAGTAAAAGAAGTTTACGATAAGGTGAATGAAAAAATAGGTCTTTGATAAATCTTAATCTGAAATAAACAGCCAATAGGATAAAAATGCTTAAATTACAGAGATTTATGAAAAACTAAAATTCATTATTATGGGAAATAAAAACACAGAACAATTAAATCTCATGCATTCTGGAAAAGGATTTATTGCAAGCATTAGATCAAAGCGGTGGAAGTACTCCTAAAGCACTTTTACAATATGGAGTGGCAGAAAACCAATATACAAACGATGAAGAAATGTACACTCTTGTACATGAAATGAGAACTAGAATTATTAAAAGTCCAGCATTTGACAGTCAATATATTCTCGGTGCCATTTTGTTTGAAAACACGATGGATCGTAAAATCGATGGACAGTGGACAGCAGATTATTTATGGGAGAAAAAACATATTATTCCTTTTTTGAAAGTAGATAAAGGTCTTGCAGAAACTGCAAATGGCGTACAACTAATGAAACCCATTTCTGGCTTAAACGAATTGCTTGATCGGGCTGTAGAACGTAATATCTTTGGAACTAAAATGCGTTCTGTAATAAAAGAAGCCAATCCCGAAGGAATACGAGATGTTGTTGCCCAGCAGTTTGAAGTGGGAAAACAAATTTTCAGCAAAGGTTTAATTCCAATTATAGAACCTGAAGTTGATATTTACAGTCCTGATAAAGAAAAGTCCGAACAGATTCTGAAACAAGAAATCCAAAAACAGCTTAATGCATTGGATAAAGAGGTAAAAGTAATGCTGAAACTTTCAATTCCGACCGTAAACGATTTTTACAAAGATCTTATTTCAGATCCTCATGTGGTTCGTGTTGTAGCGCTTTCTGGTGGCTATTCTCGAGAAGAAGCAAATCAAAAACTCTCCCAAAACCATGGATTGATTGCCAGTTTTTCTAGAGCATTGTCCGAAGGACTAACCGCAGGTCAGTCTGATCAAGATTTTAATGCTGAATTAAAAGAAACCATCAAAGGTATTTATCAGGCTTCAATTACTTAGAAAACATAAAAAAATCCCTGAAACAATATTGCTTCAGGGATTTTTCTTTTCAATTATTTAGAAGTCATTTCTTTGGCTAAATCTAATGTCTGTAGAATAATGTTTTTATCAGATTTAAAAGAGTTTAGTTTAAAAACAAATTTCAATTTATTGTCGATTAGCTTTTTAGGAGATTCAATAGAAATATCTGAAAACTGAGCCGAAATTTTAGTCATTCGATCCAATTCTGAATCTTTTGCTTTCTTACCAAATGTTTTCACGGTTTTCGCAAGATCTAGTTTTCCAGAAATATAGTTTTTACTCAAATCTTTCTTTGTGTCTTTTGCAAAAGATCCTTTTCCAGAACCAAAATAATCTTTTGTGTTAGCAACAATTACTACATCTTTGTCTTTTGCAATAAAAATATCACCATAATCTTGTGTACCTGCAACAATATATGAATTTCCGTTTGGGATCAATACTTTTTTGCGAACACCCAATTGCAATAATTTATCTCCAAATGTTGGATGCGTAGAAGTAAAAATCACAGAAAATAGCGGAACATCTTTTTTCACTTTTTCTTCCGTTATTGTTTCTTCATAATTTTCGTCATAACCGTATTTTTTGCTCAACACCTCAACTTCTTTCACATCGTATAAAAAAGCGCTTAAATCACCGTCAAAAAGCTTTGCTGTTGCTTCTTCGTCAACTATTGTAGAAATCAAATCTGTAATTAGTATAATATCTTCTTTGGCAAATTTTGGATTTTGAAATAATTCTGACATCAATGACGGAAAATTTTCAAGCGCTGCTTTTGTATTCGCATGATATGAAATGTAGCCTAAAGGTTTTTCCGCAGGAAAATAATTAAAGATATTTCTGTTGATTTTTCTATCGCTGATTTTGCTTACAACACTTGCAATTTCTGGAGCATATTCAATCACTTCTTCAATTCGTGAATTATCATTATCAAAATAAAAATCCAGATTGATGCCTTTTACAAAATTCCCAAAGTTCTTCTGCATCGGCAAGTATTTATCATAACCTCCAAATAGTGCTAAAGGATAATTGTATAGCGAATAAAAACTCGACATAAGTCCGCCATAATTTACCCAAGTCGAAATATCTGCCGAAGCATTTATTTTTGAAAAACTTGGCGCTGTAAAACCATTATCAAATAAACCTTTTATAATTTGGCTTTGTTGTTCTGCTAGTTTTTTATCAAATTCTGCCTGCTCTACGGTATATTCTTCATACGGATTTCCATCGTACAGATAATCTTGGTCTGTTGTTTCTACTGATCCAGCTGGTGCTTCAACGGCTATTGGTTCGTCTCGCATTACAGACGGTTCGGCTATTTTTGGCGGATTTGGTGCTTCTTGTACTCCGTATACTGGCGGAGCATCTACAATTACCGTTTCTTCATACGGCTCTGAAATTCCTATTGAATCGTTTAAAACAGGAGGTCCGTCTGGAGAAGCATAAAATTTATTAGGAAGTCTTTTTGTCAATTCAAATATGACCAAATAATTATCATTCCACACAAATGATCTCTTTAAACCGCTTGGTGTAAAAACAGCATATTTTCCAAATTCTTCAATTGTACTATTCTTTCCGTTTGCACCTTGTTTTTCAATCAGATATTGTCTTACTACTTCTTTGTTTTTTATCGGAATGGTAACTTGATAAAACGGAACGCTATCTAAGAAATTCCCATGAACCGTAATTTTTTGATCTAATTGAATGATCGAAGTATATTGACGAAGATCAAAATCAGGTTTTTTACTAGTGTATCTAGTAATAATTGAGTGGTTCAGCACTTCGTTTATGTTTACTTTCTTCGAAAGCTGATTTCCGTTAAACTGAACAAAATAATCGTATTTGTCTGGACTCGTTTGTCCAAAAGTAAAATAGGCGGTAAATAGAAAAACTAGAGTGTAAAAGTGCTTCATAAAATCAAGGCGTTAATTGGATGGTATTATTCATTAAGGTCGATTTCTTAAATACGCTGTACATACTTTGTTTTAAAAAAACCGTTTTTTTATTTTTTGAAATTTGACTGTTTGTATTATCAACAGACAAAATATCTTTATCGAAAGTATAAATAGAAATAATTCTGGCTTCTTCCAGATCTTTCTTTTTCTTTGGGTCATTTACTATTTTTTCGGGAATTGGATACGAGGCAATTCTTTCAAAAGTTTTACCGCTTCCGCTAAAGTGAATCTGATCGCGCTGATTGTTTATCGTATTTACAACTGCGTTTAACGCTTTTAAATTGGCATAATTAAGTTTGATAATGAAAACGTAATTCTGAAAATCTGTTTTTGTAACAACATTTGAAATTCCATCAATCTTCAACGCTTTTTCTTTAAAATCATTAAGTTTCGCGGTAATTTCCTGTTCGTTCGGAATTTTCACACCATCAACTTCTTCCAACCAAATAGCCGATTTGGTCTTAAACCAGGATTTCGAAAAGTCGACCATCAGCGTATATTCACCACTTTGATCGTCGTGATGTTTGATTCTTTCGGTAATCTCAAAACAGCTCGTTAAGAGCAGACAGCATAATAAAGCGAGAATTTTCTTCATTTTACAAATTTAGATGGAATATTCTGAAAAACCATGCTTTGGCTCAAACAATAAAAAATCTAAATTTTTAGATAATATTAACGGATTCTGAGGCAAGCTAAACGCCTTATTCTGTTCCTTTTTCTTTAACTTTGCGCCACCTATTAAAGTAAGGTAAACTTCAAAAAAATAAAAAAACAACTGCAGTTTTAGAATACAGATTTATGAATCTGATTTCAAATTCAGATCAAAATCTAAAATCTAAAATTTTAAATCTAAAATTATATGTTCCCATTACAAAGAGGCAGAAGATTAAGAGTAAATGAATCAATTCGTTCTTTAGTTCGTGAAACCAGTTTAAGTCCATCGGATTTTATGTTTCCAATGTTTATTGCTGAAGGAGAAAATGTAAAAGTCGAAATTCCGTCTATGCCTGGAATTTTCAGAAGATCTATAGATTTAACGGTTGAAGAAGTAAAAGAACTTTATGATTTAGGAATTCGCGCTGTAAATATTTATGTAAAAGTTAGCGAAAATCTAAAAGACAATACTGGAAAAGAAGCTTGGAATTCTAACGGATTAATGCAACAAGCTATTCGTGCCATAAAAGCTGCTTGTCCAGAAATGATCGTTATGCCAGATGTGGCTTTAGACCCGTATTCAATTTATGGTCATGACGGAATCATAAAAGATGGCGATGTAGAAAATGACAGCACAGTTGATGCTTTAGTAAAAATGGCCGTTTCGCACGCAGAAGCTGGTGCCGATTTTGTTGCGCCAAGTGATATGATGGACGGACGCGTTTTACGCCTTCGCGAAGGTTTAGATGCGGCAGGATTTCAGAATGTTGGAATTATGAGTTATTCTGCTAAATATGCTTCAGCTTTTTACGGTCCATTTAGAGATGCTTTAGATTCTGCTCCAAAAGAAGCTGATGTTGTGGTTCCAAAAGACAAAAAAACATACCAAATGGATTATGCCAACCGCATCGAAGCAATTAAAGAAGCTTTGTCTGACGTAGAAGAAGGCGCAGATATGGTTATGGTAAAACCAGGAATTGCTTATTTGGATATTGTTCGCGAAATAAAAAATACTGTACATGTTCCTGTAACTGTTTATCAGGTTTCTGGAGAATATGCTATGATTAAAGCGGCATCTGAAAGAGGCTGGCTGGATCACGACAAAATTATGATGGAACAGTTAATGTGCATCAAACGTTCGGGCGCTAATCTTATTTCGACATACTTCGCAAAAGAAGTCGCAATTTTATTAAACAAATAAGATGATCGTCGATAAACAAAATGCTTCTCATTATTTATGGGGAGACAATTGCGACAGCTGGGTTTTGGCAGATACTGAAGGTTTATCTGTCAAACAAGAAAGCATGCCAAGCGGAACCAAAGAAAAACTGCATTTTCATAATCATGCTCAGCAGTTCTTTTTCATTCTAAAAGGCACAGCAACTTTTTATCATAGAGAAAAAACTGAAATTGTAAATGCAAATCAAGGTTTGTTGATTGAAGCGAAAACACAGCATTATATTGCCAATGAAAACCAAGAACAATTGGATTTTTTAGTGATATCGCAGACCATCAACAAATAACGACCGAATTACAATTGAATAAAATCTAAAAACATGAAAAAGGTATTATTCCTATCTGCAGTTTTAGCATTTGCTTCTTGCAAAAAAGAAACTTCTGAGCCAACAAACGCAACAACAGAATCTGTTTCTGAAGGAGAATCGGCGAAAGCCAAAAGTCCAGAAGAATTAGGAAAACAGCTTTTTGAAGGAACTGGAAATTGTTTTGCTTGCCATCAACCAGATCAAAAAGTAGTTGGGCCAAGCATTAAAGAAATTGCCAAAATCTATAAAGACAAAAATGGCGATATTGTTACTTTCCTGAAAGGAAATGCAGAACCAATTGTTGACCCAAGTCAGTTTGAGGTTATGAAAACCAATTTTGCGATAACACAGGCTATGTCTGATGAAGAATTAAAAGCAATTGAAGCTTACATCTACAGTCATTTGAAATAATTGACTTTTATCTCATAAAAAAAGGCGCTTTTATCAAGCGCCTTTTTTAGTATTATAAAAATTTATGATTACCAGATTTTAACTCGTTTTTCTGGTTCAACGTACATTTTATCACCTTTCTTAATATCGAAAGCTTTGTAGAAAGCATCAACATTCTGAATTGGCACATAAGCTCTGTACATTCCTGGTGAGTGCGGATCTGTTTTTACTTGGTTTTTAATTGCTTCATCTCTTGTTTTTGTTCTCCAAACGGTAGCCCAAGAAATAAAGAATCTTTGCTCAGGAGTAAATCCGTCAATTAAACCTGGGTCTCCATGTTGCTTCAAATACAATTGCAAACCATCGTAAGTCGCATTAATTCCTCCCAAATCTCCAATGTTTTCACCCAATGTAAAATGACCATCAACGTGAATGCCTGGCAATGGCTCAAGAGCACTGTATTGATTTGCCAAATCGTTTCCTAAAGTGGTAAACTGTTTCAAATCATCTTCTGTCCACCAGTCTACTAAATTTCCTTCAGCATTGTAACGTGCTCCAGAATCATCAAATCCGTGAGAAATCTCGTGTCCGATTACCGCACCAATTCCACCATAATTAACTGCTTCATCAGCTTGATAATTATAGAAAGGTGGCTGAAGGATTGCAGCTGGGAATACAATTTCGTTATAAGATGGATTGTAATATGCGTTTACTGTCTGAGGAGACATATGCCACTCTGTTTTATCAACTGGTTTACCTAATTTTTCAATGCCTTTTTGGAAATTCCATTTTGCAATGTTTTTATTATTCTCAAAATATGTTCCGCCTTCAGCAATACTTTTGATTGTTAATGCAGAGTAATCTTTCCATTTGTCAGGATATCCAACTTTTATGGTAATTTTATTCAACTTTTCTATTGCCTTAGCTTTTGTATCTGTAGACATCCACGTCAAATTGTTTATACGGTTTTGGTAAGCCGTAATAACGTTATGAATCATATCAAGAGCTTTAGTTTTTGCTTCGGCAGGAAAAACTTTCTCTACATACAATTTACCAAGTGCTTCTCCAACATTGCGATTTACTACTGCAAGCCCTCTCTCATCTGCAGGAAGTTGTTTAATTGCTCCTCTTAATGTTTTACTATAAAAGTCAAAATTAGCATTATCAATTGCTGTTGTCAACTTAGTTGCAGAATTGTTTAACAGATCCCATTTTAAGTATTCTTTCCATTGTGCAACTTTGTTTTCTTTGAAAACAGTTTCTAAAGCTGCCATATATTTAGGCTCAGACACAATTACACTTTCTAATTTAACGATTCCTAAACCAGCAAAATATTCGTTCCATTTGATCGATGGAGTTAGCTTTTGAAGTTCAGCAATTGTCATTGGATTGTATTGCAAACGGCTGTCTCTTCTTTCAACTCTGTTTAATCTTGGTTGCGACAACTCTGTTTCAAGAGCTAAAATTTCAGCGACACTTTGTTTTGCTTTTTCTGGAGATTCTCCAATAAACTGAAGCATTCTCGCAACATGCAATTCATATTTTGCACGTTTCTCTTTCGAATCTTTATCGTCAGAAGTATAATAATCTTTATCAGAAAGCCCTAATTCGCTTGGACCTAAATTTACAGAGTTTTTAGAACTGTCTTTATCATCAGCTCCAATGTAAATTCCGAAAAATCCAGCATTTCCTTCTTTTTCCATTTCAACCAAATATTTCTGAACATCAGCAATGTTTTTAATTGCATCGATTTTTTTCAGATAAGGTTTTAAAGGCTCGATTCCTCTTTTATTTCTTCCAATAGAATCTAAATAAGTATTGTACAGATTAATTGCTTTTCCTTGATCTGTATTAGATTTGTACTTTGGATTTTTTGAAGCATCTTGCAAAACTGCCATTACATCTTTGTCAGTTTTTTTAATCAGTTCATTAAAACTTCCCCAAGTCGTACGATCACTTGGAATTTCTGTTTTTTCTAGCCAAGTACCGTTTACATATTTGAAAAAATCCTGACTTGGACTAATTTTCGTATCCATATACGAAACATTGATACCCGGTTCCTTTGGAGCATTTTGTGCCTGGGATGCAGTAATTGCAAACATTGCAGATATCACACCAAACACAGGTTTAGCAAATTGTTTTTTCATAAAAAATTATAGTTTAAGGGAAAATACAAACATATTGTTATTATTTCAAAAATTGTGTTAAAATTCTAACTGCAAAGTCAAAAAGACAGATAAATTTCACAAATAGAAAATTAGCACTGAGGTATTTGTCTACAATACTTAGTAAAAGTTACAAAAGCCTGTTAAAAAAATAATTCAGTAAAGTTTTTAAAATCTGCTTTTTGTATTTTTGCGCCAAATTATTTTTATGAAATCGCTTTTATACAAATACCGCAAATTCTTTATTGTTTTAATAGTATTTTCGGTTGTTACGATATCTTTGTTTTACTCTGCATTAAAACCAAAAAAGACACTTCCAATTTACAATCCTGCCGATGTAAATCCTGAATTGGTTGATAGTACCGTTCAGTATAAAAGCAAGTACCACACCATTGCCGATTTCTCTTTCATCAATCAAAACGGAGATACCATTACTCAGAAAAATTACGAAGGAAAAATTTACGTTGCCGATTTCTTCTTTACAACCTGCGGATCTATTTGTCCAAAAATGACAACTAATCTAGAAGAAGTTCAAAAAGCCGTTTTAAATAATCCGAAAGTAATGCTGTTGTCTCATACTGTTTTTCCAGAAGTAGACAGTGTTTCGGTTTTAAAAGAATATGCTATAAAACATCATGTTGTAGACAGCAAATGGAATTTGGTTACTGGCGATAAAAAAGAAATCTACACTATGGCCAGAAAATCTTACTTGGCTGTTAAATTAGGAAGACCAGATCAACTTTATGATATGGTACATACCGAGAATTTTGTTTTGGTCGATCAAAAACGCCGAGTTAGGGGTTTTTATGATGGAACAAATAAAGAAGATATAAAACGCCTTTTAGAAGACATCGAATTCCTGTCTCAAGAGTAAAATCCCTTATTTTTAGAAACATTTAGCATTTGTCGAAGTGTTAAATGCCTTGAAATAAAGAATAATTGCCTACTTTTGCAATCTAAATTCAATCTAAATAAGCTTGCAAAATACAATACACACTCTGAAAAAAGGCGAAAAAGCCATTATCAAAGATTTTGATATCGATCTTATTCCACTTAAATTATTAGAAATGGGTTGTCTTCCTGGCGGCTTAGTTGAATTGCTTCAAGTTGCACCTTTTGGCGATCCGTTATATTTAGATATTAATGGTTCTCATGTTGCAATTCGTATAGAAACAGCTCGTGAAATTGAAGTTGAACTTATCAAAACCAATTTGTAATGAGTGTTCAGAATATTAATGTTGCCCTTATCGGAAATCCTAATACAGGAAAAACTTCTGTTTTCAATCAATTAACAGGTCTTAACCAACAAGTCGGAAATTATCCTGGAATTACGGTTGAGAAGAAAATCGGATTTTGTAAATTACCAAATAACGTAAAAGCGAATATTCTAGACCTACCCGGAACGTATAGTTTGAACGCAAGTTCGATGGACGAAAGTGTGGTAATCGAGCTTTTGTTAAACAAAAACGATAAATTATATCCAGATGTAGCAGTTGTTGTAACAGATGTCGAAAATCTGAAACGAAATCTGCTAATCTACACACAGATAAAAGATCTTGAAATTCCAACGATTTTGGTCATCAACATGTCAGATCGTATGGAACGCAAAGGAATCTCTTTAGATATTCCGCATTTAGAAGATAAACTAAAAACAAAAATTGCTTTAGTAAGTTCGCGTAAAGGTTTAGGAATTGAAGAATTAAAAGAACTAATTGTTTCTTATAAAACACTTCCGAGTGAGCCTTGTTTAAATGCCTCTGTAATTGATCCAGAATATTTTGAAAAATTACAAAAAGCTTTTCCAAACCAGTTAATGTACAAATTATGGCTGGTAATTACGCAAGATGTCAATTTTTTGAATTTAGATCGAAATGAAATCAGAAGCACATTTACCAAATCGCATTCAGAATTAAAGCGCTTACAGCAAAAAGAAACGATTAAAAGATATCAGTTTATCAATGATGTTTTAAAAGAAGGTTTAAAGGTCGATGCTTCAATGGCAAATGATATTCGTGCAAAACTGGATCGCGTTTTAACTCACAAGGTTTGGGGCTATTTCATTTTCTTTGCTATCTTATTTTTGATTTTCCAATCAATTTTCAGCTGGTCAACTATTCCGATGGATTTCATTGACAGCACTTTTGCTTCATTAAGCAACTGGGTTGCAGAAGAATTGCCAAGCGGTATTTTAACCGATTTGCTTTCGCAAGGAATTATTCCGGGAATTGGCGGAGTCGTTATTTTCATTCCGCAAATTGCCGTATTGTTCTTATTTATTTCGATTTTAGAAGAGAGCGGATATATGAGCCGCGTAGTGTTTTTGATGGATAAAATCATGCGTAAGTTTGGACTTTCAGGAAAAAGTGTCGTGCCTTTGATTTCTGGAACAGCTTGTGCGATTCCGGCAATTATGGCAACTAGAAACATTGAAAACTGGAAAGAACGTCTTATTACGATTTTAGTAACGCCATTTACTACTTGTTCTGCTAGATTACCCGTTTATGCCATTATTATATCGCTTGTTGTTCCTAGCAAACGTGTTTTCGGATTTCTAAATGTTCAAGGATTAACACTAATGGCGCTGTATGTTTTAGGCTTTTTTGCCGCAATTTTATCTGCCTATATTTTGAATAAAGTTTTAAAATTAGAATCTAAAACTTATTTTGTGGTTGAAATGCCAAGCTATAAAATGCCTCTTTTCAAAAACGTCGGAATCAATGTGGTAGAAAAAACGAAAGCATTTATTGCTGGAGCAGGAAAAATCATTCTTGCCATTTCGATTATATTATGGTTCTTGGCTTCTTACGGACCAGGAAAAGAATTCAACGAAGCAGAAACTATTGTAAAAGAAAGATTTGCCAATACAACTTTAGACGAAACACAATTTGAAAATGAAGTTAATTCTCAAAAATTAGAGAATTCATATATCGGATTAATGGGACGCGCGATTGAACCAGTAATTCAGCCACTGGGTTACGATTGGAAAATCGGAATTGCCTTGATT
Organism: Flavobacterium ginsengisoli; assembly: GCF_029625315.1. NCBI lineage: Bacteria > Pseudomonadati > Bacteroidota > Flavobacteriia > Flavobacteriales > Flavobacteriaceae > Flavobacterium > Flavobacterium ginsengisoli. Next base: position 3,671,390 of record NZ_CP121110.1, on the reverse strand, counting down.
AGTTCGTTTGCTGCGCGTGAAGTTTTCGTTGGAACTTTGGCGACTATTTACAGCGTTGGAGATACTGACAACGAATCGACCATAAAAAGCAAAATGCAAGCAGAAGTTCGCCCAGATACTGGAAAGAAAGTATTTGACTTTGCAACGGGAATTTCTTTATTGTTATTCTATGCTTTTGCTATGCAATGTGCCAGTACATTGGCCATTACAAAAAAAGAAACCAATTCCTGGAAATGGCCTGCAATGCAGTTAGTTTTCATGAGCGGATTGGCCTATTTTGCCGCATTAATTGCGTATCAACTTTTAAAATAAAAAAGTTATGTTTCAAGAAATTATAGCCTTTGCGATATTAGGATTAGCGGTTGCTTTCCTAATCAAAAAATTCTTTTTTAAATCTAAAAAGAAAAAAGACTGCGGCGGCGGAACCGATTGCGGATGTTCGTAATTTTTAAGGTTCTAAGACGCTAAGATTCTAAGGCACTACGACTAAATGCTAAAAGCTTCAAATAGATTTTGATTTCTATTTGAAGCTTTTTTTATGAGAAAAATGTCTTATTCTGTTGTTTTAAAAACTTAAAACAGCTAATTAGTATATTTTCTAAGATTAATTTTGGTGCTTAAAATATATTTAAGATGACACCAGAAGATAGAATGGAAGTAATTCGGGATAATAGAGTTGCCCGATTGTTGTGGTTTGCAATAGGTTTTTTCTGCGCAGTGGTTATTACCTATTTTACAATGAAAACCAATCATTAGTTTTTTCTCTGCTGTTTTAATTATACTTTTATCATATTAAAACAGCAAAAAAAACTTTCAAATGAATTTAAAAACTCCTTTATTTTTCTTTCTATTTTTATGTTTTGCTCAGAGCGGAATTTCTCAAACAAAAACAGATGCAAAACAAAATTCAAATAATACTTTCCTAACTTCAGACGGAGTTCCTTTATTTTTGAAAGTTTCAGGAAAAGGAGATGTCTGCATTTTTGTACATGGCGGTCCTGGCGCTTGGAGCAAGTCGTTTGAAGAATTTGGCGGAAATGTTTTAGAAGATAAACTCAAAATGTGTTATTACGATCAAAGAGGATGCGGCCGCTCAGGATCTTCTGCAGATAACAATTACAGCATGGACAGAATGATTGCTGATATTGAAGAAATTCGAGTTTATCTTAAAACAGATAAAGTATTTGTAATCGGACATTCATTCGGAGGAATTTTAGCCACCAAATATGCCGAGAAATATCCTCAACATGTAAAAGGTTTAATTCTATTGAATGCCACTCTAGATATTAACGATTCTCTTTTGAATCAAATTGCTTTTATGGGTAAAACTCTTGGAGAAGATTTTGCGGTAAAAAGCAAGGATTCAATCTTAAACACATTTTTTGAAGCTAAAACAAAAATTAAAAAAGCTGACTTAGATTATAAAATGTTGTCTGACAATAGAGCAAATGTTGAAAAACTGGATAGCATTGATAATAGTGAAAAAAGAAATTCCTCTTTTGCTCAGCATGCACTAAGCGGTCCGTTATATTTTGGCGATTTTACAAAAGAAACTGCTTCTATTAAAGTTCCAACTCTAATAATCTCAGGAACCAAAGACAACAATATTGGTCCCGAACATTATCGACTGTTCAAATTCCCAAATCAAGAAGTTAAGATTATTAAAGGCGGACATATTTTGTATTACGAACAAAACAAGGAATTTAAAAATGTGATTGAGAGATTTGTTCAGAAACTTACATAAGGAAAAGATGAAAGACGACTAAGACTAAAAGAAAAATTGTCTTATTCTAATGATTTAAAGACTTTTCTTGGTATAATCATACTCTCTATAAAATTACTTTTGAAGTGTTTAAAATACATTCCAAATGACAAGGTTTGAAAAAAGAGAAATGGTTAGAAATAATAGCATTACAAAGTTATTGTGGTTTTCAATAGGATTCTTATGCGCTTTTATAATTATGTGTATTTTAAAATCGAGATTATAAATCTGCATAAGTCTCTATAGAGAAATTCATCATCAAATAAAAAAACGGCTCTAGATTAGTGCCGTTTTTCTTTTTATATCTAAATGAAATCTACTTCAACCCTTCCCATTCTGCATAAAACTGAGCGAGGAAAGTTTCCATAAAACGATGTCTTTCGGCGACAATTTCTTTTCCTTTTTGGGTATTCATTTTATCTTTTAACAACAAAAGCTTTTCATAGAAATGGTTTATCGTCGGAGCGTTGTTGTTTTTATACTCCTCTTTTGTCATATTGGTTACAGGAGCAATTTCTGGATTATATAAAGCCCTATTCTTAAATCCGCCATAATTGAAAGCTCTTGCAACGCCAATTGCTCCAATTGCATCTAAGCGATCTGCATCTTGAACAACATCCAACTCGACCGAAGAGAACTTTCTTTCGAAATTTCCGCCTTTATAAGAGATATTTTCAATGATATTAACAACATGCGCAATTATATCCTCAGAAACATTTTCGGCTTCTAAAAACGCTCTTGCTGTTTTCGGCCCAATAGTTTCATCTCCGTTATGAAATTTGCTATCGGCAATATCATGCAATAAAGCACCCAATTGCACCACTGTAAGATCACATTCTGTTTCTTTGGCAATCAAAAGAGCATTTTTAAAAACACGTTCTATATGAAACCAATCGTGTCCACCTTCGGCATCGTTTAGTTTTTCTTTAACAAAAGCAATAGTTTTAATAATCAATGCTGAATCGCTCATACAGAAGTTTTTACGTTTTACAAAAAAAGTTGATTGTTGAAAATTTTAATTCTCCAACAATCAACAATATGTTTTAAAGCAACAATGTTGCTTTTTTAAATTTCAATCTAAAAATTCCAAATTCCAATCTAAAATCAGGAATCTAAAATCTAAAATTTAAAGTCTCGCTGGTTCAACCCATTTAAAGATATGAGATTCTTTAGGAATCACAATTCTTTCAGAGATTTTGGCCATACGTGCTGGCAATTTCATTAAGTAATCACGTGCTTTTTCTGCTTCGTCATTCAAATTGGTGATTTTGTCAATTTCCCATTTGTTGATTAATTTCTGCATGATTTCAACATAATCGTTTGCTGTGTAAACACCAATACGTTGTGCAGAATCTGAGAATTGTTCGAAAGCTGTGCTTATTTTTTGACCAGATTCTCTTAAAAAGTGAGCCGGCATAACGATTTTTTGTTTCATCATGTATTGAAACGCCAACATCATTTCGCTTGGATCAACTTGGAAAATTCTAGTAACAAATTCGCTATATGCGTGGTGGTGACGCATTTCATCACCTGCAATCATTTTACACATTTTAGACAACTTGTTATCGCCAAATTTCTTAGCTATCTGAGCTACTCTATTGTGCGAAACATAAGTTGCTAATTCCTGAAAACTAGTGTATACAAAGTTTTTGTATGGGTCAGTTCCAGTTCCAATATCAAAACCGTCGTTGATAAGATGCTGTGTTGTCATTTCGATTTCACGCATATTTACACGACCAGACAAATACAAGTATTTATTTAAAAGATCTCCGTGACGGTTTTCTTCGCCAGTCCATTGTTTTACCCACTTAGCCCAGCCGTTTCCTTGACTTCCTTCTTGCTGATCTATTCCTTCTACATCCATTAACCATGACTCATATGTAGGCAATGCTTCTTCTGTGATGGTATCACCAACAAGCGTAACCCAGAAATCGTACGGAAGTTCTTTAGCAATTTCGCGTAATTCTTTTACCTCTTCAAAGAAGTTTTCTCCTTGAGAATTTGGTAAGAAATCCGACGGTCGCCAAATTTTTTCCACTGGAATTAAATACTGTTCAACGAAGCTATCCACGTTTTTTTCCAAAAACTGCATTACTTCTAATCTAATGTTTTTTATAGACATTACTTATTATAGATTTGGGTTTTACATTTTAGCTCGGACTAAAACTTAAACCTGTTTATATTCATTTATTCCTTCTTTAACTGCTTTTTCAGTAATCTCCATGAGCTCTTCAAACTTGTAATCTTTGACAGCTAAAGCTGGATGAGCTGTAAACTTCAGATGATTTCCTAAACCAACAGGAAAAAAACCAAATTTTACCATTTTCCAAGAATTATTGATACTCACGGGCACAACGTATGCAGATGGTGCATATTTGCATAAAATCTTTAAACCGCTTTGCGCAAATTCTTTTGGTACTCCCGTTTTACTTCTTGTTCCTTCTGGAAAGATAACGGCAGATCTTGTGTTTTTTTCGATATATTCAGACAAGCCTTTGATAACTGGTATCGCTTGTTTAGGGTCTTTTCGGTCAATTAGGACAGATCCTCCATATTTCAAATTATAAGAAACACTTGGAATTCCGCTACCTAACTCCTTCTTACTTACAAATTTACAATGAAAACGTCTAAAGTACCAAATCATTGCCACGATATCGTACATACTTTGGTGATTTGCCACAAAAATGATTGGCACACCTTTCGGAACCGTGTCTACACCTTCAATAGTATATCTTGTTCCAACAAGGTTTGTACATTTTAAAAGGCAGAAATTTAAATAATCAACACTTTTTTTGTGAGCCTGGTAACCAAAAACATTTAAACAAATCCATTGAATTGGGTGAAAAACAACCAAACATAAACCAAATAATAAATAGTAAATTACCGATATTGGATAAGAAATAATTTTTTCCATGCTTCAAAAATTAATGCGCAAAAGTAGTAAATATATTTTTAGACTTATTAAAATTGAAAACAATAACTGTTTTTATGGTTTAATTGTACCTTTGCACTAGAATTTGCAAATTTTTTCTGAATTAAATGAACTTTACTTACCCTAAAAACGAGCGTTTAAAAAGCAAAACTACGATTGGATTACTGTTTTCTGAAGGAAAATCGGTATCTAAATATCCGCTTCGTTTGGTTTACCGTCAGGTCGAAGCAAATTCAGAAGAACAAACCAAGATAGGCGTTTCAGTTTCAAAGAAATACTTCAAGAAAGCCGTTGATCGAAATTATTTTAAAAGAGTTTTGAGAGAAACCTATCGTTTGAACAAACATTTACTTTTGGATAACTTGGATCAGCCGTATTCGATAATGCTTTTTTATCAAACCAAAGACCGTTTGTCTTACGATGAAATCAATACCAAAATGATTCAGTTATTTGAGAAATTTGCAACTCAAATTAACAAACCTTTGGATTCTGAAACAAAAACAGAAGCGTAAATTTCAAAACGTAAGATTATTAATCAAGTTAGACAAAAAAATCGTAGTTTTAGCTCTAAATTGAAATTTTATGCGACATCTTCTCCTTTTAGTTGTTTTTATTTTAGTTCTTTCTGGCTGTAGCAAAACTGGAGCTTCGGCTGATGAAAATGTAATCATTTCTTCGGTTAAAATGCCTGCAAAAGCAGAAAGCGTCTCTTATGACCGACAAGCAGATCCACTACAAGCACCTCCGCCTCCGAAGGTAGATCAACAAGTCGAACAAAAAATTATAAAAGAAGCAACTTTAAAATTTGAAACCGATAATTTAGAAAATTCATTCGCTCAAATTCAAAAAGCTGTTGCAAATAGTAAGGCTAGAATTATAAACGATTCTGAAGGAAAAGATTTTGCAACTCTTTTTAGAAATCTTACTATAAAAGTGCCTAGTCAGAATTTTGACCGTTTTATAAATGATGTTTCGAAAGGTGTTTCGTATTTTGAAGTTAAAAATATCTCTGCACAAGATGTTACAGAACAATATATTGATCTGACTTCAAGATTAAAAACAAAGAAAAAGCTAGAAGAACGTTATCTAGAAATTTTAAAGAAAGCCAATAAGGTTAGTGAGATTTTAGAGATTGAAGAACAAATTTCGACTATTCGTGAAGAAATAGAATCCAAAGAAGGTCAGCTGAAATATTTAGAAAGTAGAGTTTCTGAAAGTACAATCACTATTGAATTTTATAAAACAATACCTGAAAAAGAGGGTGTCAAAATATCTTACGGCTCTAAACTTTGGAGCGCAATTGAATCTGGATTTTATACATTGTCCGATTTATTGCTTTCATTATTAAGCGCTTGGCCGTTTGTCATTTTATTTGTTGTATTTGCCTATTTTATTAGAAAAAGATTAAAAAGAAGAAAAAAGAATAATCATGTATCCGTATTTCAAGAAGAAATTTATTATACCAGTCGCTGCGGCGGGAATGTTGTTTGTTGGAACCAGTTTTAGAGAAGATTTTTTTGAAATTGCCAAACAGATCGAAATTTTCACGACTTTGTTCAAGGCCGTAAATACCAATTATGTTGATGAAACGAATCCAGGAGATTTGATGGATAAAGCGATCAAAAGCATGTTGGCAAGTCTGGATCCGTACACGGTTTATTTTAACGAGCAAGATGTTGTTAACTTTAAAATCAATAATACTGGAGAATATACCGGAATTGGCGCTTTGATTTCTAGAAAAAACGACCGTCTAATTGTTCGTGAACCTTATAAAAATTATCCGGCAGATAAAGCGGGACTTAAAGCGGGAGATGAAATTATCCAAATAGGTGATGTTTTGATTGCTGATTTTAAAGACGACGCTTCTCAATTATTAAAAGGAACAAAAAACACTAAAATCAACATCAAATATCTACGTCAAGGAAAACCAAGCACCACGGTTTTGGTTTTGGATGAAGTTGATATTAAATCGGTTCCTTTTTACGGAAAAATTGATGATAAAACAGGATATATTGTTTTGGCGCATTTTAGCAGAAAAGCTTCTGCTGAAGTAAAAGACGCTCTTGAGAAATTAAAAGCTGACGGAGCCAAACAAATTGTTTTGGATTTAAGAGGAAATCCAGGAGGTTTATTAAACGAAGCAATTGATATCTGTAATTTATTTGTTCCGAAGAATGAAGTTATTGTAACAACTAAATCTAGAATTGAAAAACATAATAATACTTATAAAACACAGAAAGAACCGGTAGATACTGAAATTCCGTTGGCAATTTTAGTAAACGGAAGAAGTGCTTCGGCATCTGAAATTGTTTCGGGTGCTTTACAAGATTTGGATCGTGCTGTTATTTTAGGAAGCAGAAGTTTTGGTAAAGGTTTGGTACAACGCTCTGTTGATTTAACTTATGGAACGCAATTGAAAGTTACTATTTCTAGATATTATACACCTTCTGGAAGATGTATTCAGGCTTTGGATTATGCGCATAAAGACAAAAACGGTGTGGCTCAAAAAACAGAAGCAAAAAACTTCAACGCTTTTAAAACCAGAAAAGGAAGAACAGTTTATGACGGAGGTGGAGTTTTACCAGATATCGAATTGGAAGAAACTAAAATAAGTCCGATTGCTACTGCTTTAACCAAAAACGATGGCGTTTTTGATTATGCTACATCATATTATTACAAAAATCCAAATTTAGGAGATAAGATTCCAACTCTTACTGATGCAGATTATGCGGCTTTTAAACAATTCCTAAAAACCAACAAAATCACTTTTGATACCGAAACCGAAGTGGCTTTGAAAAATACTTTAGTTGCGACTAAAAAAGAAAAAATAGACGAGACGATTACTGCCGAATATCAGCAATTGTTAAATGCTTTAGAAAAAAGCGAAACGACTTTACTGGATAAAAACCAAAAAGAGATTAAAAACATGATCTTGGAAGAATTGATTAAGAGATATCAATATCAAGAAGGTTTGTATCAGTATTATCTAAAAAACAATTCAGAAATTAAAAGAGCAGTTAGTGTATTAAATAACCAAACAGAATATAAAACGATTTTAAAAATGTAGTGAATGAAGTTACCTCTAGCCCTGATTCTTTTTTCATTTTATACAGTAAACGCACAGCAAAAACCTGTTGAAACCATTTACTTTGAATTTGACAGGTATGATTTGACAGAAAAGCAAATCAATGTGGTTTCTAACTTTATAAAGAACATAGACACTTCTAAAGTAGAGTCTATACAGATTTATGGCTATTGCGATGATCGCGGCAACGACGAGTATAATTTTAGATTATCTAATAATCGGGCCAATACAATTCAGAATCTATTAGTTAAAAAAGGCTTCAATCAAAGTAAAATTGTTATTCTAGAAGGAAAAGGACGTGTTGTTGTAAAAGCAGATACTGTAGAAAATCTGCACGAAACACGTCTGCGAAATCGGCGGGTTGATTTAATTGTTGTTAAGAAAAATAGTTTCGGAAAAGGAATTCATTCTTCCTTCAAAGACATTTTAAAAGTCGGAGATAAAGTTTGCCTAGAGTCTATTTTATTTGATATTGGAAGTGCTAGATTAACTCCCAATTCTAAAAAGGAATTAGATAAAATTGCCATAACTCTTCAAGATCATCGAAACTTAAATTTTGAAATTCGCGGACATGTTTCTCGCACACCTGAAATTTATAGCGATGGAATTGACAGAGATACTAAAGAAAGAAGGCTTTCTTGGAACCGTGCAAAAACTGTTTTCCATTATTTAATTTCAAAAAAAATATCAAAAAGCCGCATGACCTATATAGGCTGCGGCAATAAATATCCGTTAGGAAAAGGCGATAATTACGATCGTAGGGTAGAATTTGTGATTACTAAAATCTAAGTTTTTAGAGCTTCTAAGATGCTGAGTTACTAAGATTCTATGCTTATTGCGTATTTATTTCATTATTTAGTTATTCTCGAATCATCTCAATATGCGGAATATCATCTTCTAAATACATTTCGCTGGTTTGAACAAAACCGTGGCTTTCGTAAAATTTCTTTAGATACAATTGCGCGCCAATAGTTATTTTTTCTTTTCCAAAATTAGATTTAATTCCCGCAATCGCTTCCTGCATTAATTCATGCCCCCATTTTTTATCTCTGTAATTTGCATCTACAGTAACTCTTCCGATTGAAGCATTGTCAAAACTAATTCCAGCATCAAATAAGCGAGAATAGGCAACGATTTTACCTTCAAATTCTCCAATTAGGTGCAATGCTTTCTTGTCTTTACCATCTAGATCCAAATAAACACAATTTTGCTCTACTACAAAGATCTCACTACGCAATCTGAGTAAATCATATAACTCATGAACAGTTAATGCCTCAAAAGGCTTTATTTTCCATTTTAAATCCATTCTTCCTTATTTTTTGCCACAAAGGCACGAAGACGCTAAGTTATATTTTTTTTTGCTATGCTAAAGTTTCTAATAGAAATAGTAAAGGCACAAAGTTATATTCATATATAAACTTTATGCCTTTGCTCATTTGTAATTTGTGTCTTGTAGAAAAATTACTTTTTTCGTCATTACAATTTCCATGCTTTTATATTCAGATCCGTTTTTCATATCGAACATTTCCATTTTTCTGGTTTTCGGATCAACGATTGTATAAATTTCGCGATATGGTGTTTTCTCGCCATTAACAGGATTAACCATTTCGCCTTTAAATTCCATACTCTTTGTCGCTTGATTGTATTTTCCCATGCCAACCATCATTCCTGTTCCCATATTATCGATAAAAGTGCTGGTATATTCTTCACTTGCGTTATTGTACGCAAGTGTAGCTTTTCCTTCAAAAGGTTGCCCCATCATTGTTCCTTTATAAACAGCTTCTTGATAACGTCCTCCTAAAATCATTTTGATTTCTGCTACTGAGGTCGATTTTTGTGGTTTACCATTTGGTTCTGTCCAAAATGTCATATCGCAGTTCCAACTTCCAACTTCATCGGCCATTAATTTATGTGCTTCACTTGGAGTTGCATAAGCGATCCAAGCTTTCATTTGCGCAAGCAGAATCTAATGGCTCTTCAATAAGTGGTTCTTCCGTTTTTACGGCCAGAGAGTCTTTTGCAGTATCCGTTTCAGTTTTTACTTCTTTTTTACATGAAACTAAACATAAGGTTATTATTGCTAAGATTGCGGTTAATTTTTTCATAACTATTTGTTTTAATGTTTGTTACAAATAAAATTACGAAAAAAAATCGTGGTTTCGAATTTCTGTTTCTAAGTTGATGTGCCTTGTCTATTTTATCGTGAAGTTCTCAGAGAAATGCGCAGATTTTATCACGCAACTTTATTAACTTGAAACCTAAAGTAAAAACCATTATCGTTTATCGATTCTAACTGTTTTTATAATTGCCTCAAGATTTAGCATTAGATCACGTTCTTGATGTGATGGCGAATAACAGAATCCTTCGATAACCAAAACACGATTGAAAGTTGGATCTACTATAGCGTAATTGATAAATGGCCCAGTCATGAAATCGTTTTTCAATTCCCAAGTTCCTTTTGTTTCAAAGGCGTCTTTATTGTCTAAGGTTACCTTTGAAAAATACGGTGCGTAAGCTTCGCTGGTAATCATTTGCGTATTGGGTTCGCGTCCTTGAATGTATTTGCCAACCGAATCACGCATTTTGACAATTGCATTTACGACATCTTTTTTCTTCTTAAAATTGCTAAGCGGAATTTGGTAGATCAGTAAGCTAGTATTACCGCTTATGATTTCTTTTTTCAGCCAGATAAAATTCCTTTTGTGCAACATGTATTCATATCCTGTCGGAATCTGAATATTAATATGGAATTTGTTTTTTATAATGGCTTTATTTAATAGTGAAGTGCTATTATCTTCTTGAATCTTTTGAATTTCGGCATCGTGAATAATTTTTATTATTTGAGCTGAGTTTAATTCTATACTGCAAATAATATCATCTACTGATTTTCCGTAAATGCGAAAAGTATTGTGTGGAAGGTTTTTGCTTCGAATGATTTCGAATTTATCAGCTGTAGCTTTTTTTACCACAATAATGCTTCGGCTATCGGTAACAAAACCTTCTAGCAATCTAGCAGGATATTGATTAATGGTAAAAAGTGGTTCTTCTTGAGTGAGTCCAAGAACTGGTGAGGCAAATTTATTTCTAATACTATCGCCCACTTCTCCATACCATAACTGGTCGTCTATAATGACCGAAATGGTATTGGTTTTCCCTGAGACTGTTTCTTGTTTTTCACTTTTGAAACAAGAAGTCAGTAAAAACGGAAGTAATAGCAATAAAAAATGGGTTTTATTCATTTTTTTAATTTATGAAATAAAACCCAAATTTAATAAGATTTTTCTATTATCCGTTTATTTTAAGTTTCATTCCTGGTTTAATATCTTCATCTTTAATACCATTCCATTTTTTAATATCTGAAATTGTTACTCCAGGATATTTTTTAGAAATGCTGTATAAAGAATCTCCTTTCTTAACGTAATAATCTTCGCTAACGTTTTTAGAAGGTGCTTTTTTCTTGAATGAATCAACCGAGTTTGATGCAATTGCTGTTGAAGCCGGCTCTTCTATAACTATTGTTGCTTTAGAAATAATAAGTGTTTTTCCTAAACCAATGTTATTTGAAGTTAAATCGTTAAATTCTTTTAACTCCGCAATAGTCGTACCGAATTTCTTTGCAATGCTACCTAAATTATCTCCAGCTACTACAACATAGTCCATATCGACTGCTGTAGGTTTCGTTTTTTCTTCAGCAGAAGCAATAGCTTCTTCTTTTTTATCTATAACTGCATTTGCTTTAATAGCTGATGGTGAAGGTTCTTCAGATTTAATTTTTAAACTTCTGCCTATTGCAACGGCATTTGTTTTTAAATTATTCCATTTTTTAAGCTCGCTAATGCTTACATTATACTTAGAAGCGATTGCGCCTAAATTGTCTCCTTTTCTAACTTTGTAAAATTCGAAATCTCCACTTTCAACTGCTGTTGCTGGTTTTGCAACCGCTGGTTTTGTTTTTGGAGTATACTTTATAGCTAATCTTGAATTAGTTGATTTCATTTCAGAATCATACTTCACATAAGCATAAATCTGATCTTCGTTTGAAACAAAAGTTGCTACTTTATCTTTTGGAAGACGAATAAAATGCTGTTCTCCTTGGTAAAACGGAACAACTCCCATTTTATAAGATGGATTTAAAAGCTGAATTTGCGATTGTGGCATGTCTAATAAATCTGCAATCTGTTTGAAAGACATTTGATTTTTGACTGCTATAGTATCTGTTTCGAAGTTTTTAACTACGGCTCTTTCTGGATTAATTCCGTGTTCTTTGTGGTATTCAAAAAGGTACATTGTTGCTAAGAAAGCTGGAACGTAACCTTGAGTTTCTTTTGGAAGATAATTACGAATGTCCCAGTATTTTGTTTTTCCGCCAGAACGACGAATTGCTTTAGTAACATTTCCTGGACCTGAATTATAAGAAGCTAAAACCAGTTCCCAGTCTCCAAAAATATTAAACATTTTGGTCATGTATTCTGAAGTTACTGCTGTAGCTTTAAGAGGATCGCTTCTTTCGTCGATATAAGAATCAATTTTTAAAGCGTATTGTTTTCCGGTTCCGTACATAAACTGCCAAAGTCCCGTGGCGCCCATTTTAGAAACTGCTTTAGGATTTAAAGCAGATTCTACAACGGCTAAATATTTTATTTCTAAAGGAACGTTTTGTTTTGCAAAAGCATCCTCAAACATTGGGAAATAATATTCTGATAAAGCCATTAATCGAGAAAACGATTTTTTACGGTTCTTAAGAAATGACTTTATTATATTTTCTAAACCTTGATTGTATTGAATTTCAAAAGGTGATTTCTGATTCATCGCCGCCAAACGCTGTTTTAGCAATTCGGTTGGAAGTTCTTCATCAACAGTAACATCTTTGTTAATGGTTTGAATGTCTTTGGTTAGATCATCATAAATATCTAGACTTACTAATTCGTTCATCCAAAGACTGTCTACTTTTGTAGCTAGATTGTCTTTTTTGAAAGTACTTTTAATAGAATCTAAATATGAAAGTTTAACCTCTGGCTTCAATTCTACATCTGTCTTTGCCGTTTCTTGCGCACAGACAGCTAACGAGAAGAAAGCCGAAACCACTAATGATAATTTTTTTACAATCATATAACATTATTTTAAAATTCTGTAATTCAAACAATTACAAGAGTTGTATTTTTGCAAATCTAAGCCCTTTATCGAAGAAAAGTGTTTAAAAAAATGTTAATTGTGATTTTTTAGTCTAAAATCGCAGCTGATTCCAGGTAAAATTCTTCCTTCTAACATTTCAAGCATTGCCCCTCCACCAGTAGAGACGTAGCTCATTTTATCTTCAAATCCGAACTGTTTTACTGCCGCAACAGAATCTCCACCACCAACTAATGAAAATGCTCCATTTTGAGTAGCTTCTGCGATATAATCTCCTAATGCGATTGTTCCTTTAGAGAACGTTTCCATTTCAAAAACTCCTAATGGACCATTCCAAAGAATTGTTTTTGACTCTAAAATTACTTTTTTGAAGTTTTCTAGAGATTTTGGACCTGCATCTAAACCTTGCCATCCATCAGGAATTGCAGTTACGTCTACAACCTGAGTATTTGCATTGTTTGAGAAATCGTCTGCAACAATAACATCAACAGGAATATGTACCTGAACTCCTTTTTCTTTTGCTAATCTTAAAATTTCAAGAGCTAAATCTAATTTATCATCTTCGCAGATAGACTCACCAATTTTTCCGCCTTGAGCTTTAATGAAAGTAAAAGTCATACCTCCACCAATAATCATGTGATCTACTTTATCTAAGATATTTTCGATAACGGTGATTTTAGAAGAAACTTTAGAACCTCCTAGAACGGCAGTTACAGGTTTTTCACTGTTTTTAAGAACTTTATTTAAACTGTCAATTTCTTTTGCCAATAATGTTCCGAAACATTTATCGTTTGGAAAAAATTGTGCAATAATTGTTGTCGATGCGTGTGCTCTGTGAGCAGTACCAAATGCATCGTTTACATAAATATCTCCAAGAGAAGCTAATTCTTTAGCGAAAGCTACATCTCCTGCCTCTTCTTCTGCGTGGAAACGTAAGTTTTCTAATAAAAGAACTTCGCCTGGTTTTAAATCTTTTGCTCGCAGTTTGAGCTGGTTCTCCAACGCAGTTTTCAGCAAATTTTACTTGAACTCCTAAAATATCAGAAGCTGTTTTTAAAATATGTTTTAGAGAGTATTTCTCTTCTGCTCCTTTTGGTCTTCCAAGGTGTGACATTAAAATCACACTGCCACCTTGTGCTAATATAGCATCAATTGTTGGTTTTGCCGCTTCGATACGTGTTGTATCTGTTACATTAAAATTCTCATCCAATGGCACGTTGAAGTCAACACGGATAATTGCTTTTTTATTTTTAAAATCGAAATCGCTTAAAGTTTTCATCTGCTAATTTTTTTAATTTTTTGAAAGAATAACAAATATAGAACTTTTAGCGTAGTCTAAATTTCAAAAAAGCAAAAATAATCCATTAATAAAAACGAAAACGTTGTAAATTATGAAAATAAACAAAATTATTCTCAAAGATGATAAAAATTACTTGTTTAATCGTGAACTGGACTCTGTGTACAAGGACAGTTACTGATTGATTGCAAGAAATCGAATCCGATGGTGATTGAATGTGTTCCTGAGTTATATGCCCCAAGACCATTAAACATTATCTGGTAAGAATATGCAAAATAGAATTTAGATTTCATAAAACCAGCCATAGGTCCCATTGATAAAGGTTTTGGGAACTGGTCATTTAAGAAACGGTAAGAAACTCCAATCCAATAGTAATCTTCGTAACGATTATAACGTCTGTATTTGAAGTTCAAATCAGTTGTAGAACGTTGGTCACTTGCAAAATATTGAAAGAAAACCGATGGTTCATATTCGATACGTCTGTTTTCTCCATCTCTGAAAGTAAATCCAGAATAAATCTGATAATTAGAAAGCAAATCAGGTTCTACTCCTCTATACTTATCTGTATTTTTCTTTAAAACGTTATTGGCGTTAAAACTAAAATAAAATCCTTTGTTACGGTACAATGCACTAATGTCAAAGTTGTTATTTGAATTGTAACGATTGTCTGTAATTGAAGGGTCTAATGCCACAGGAACCCCATTTACGTCTCCTGTAAAATTACCCGTATCGATTCGGAAACTATTAAAGTTATATGATATACCAAATGAAAGATACTGTTCTGAACGATAATCTAAAATCAAGTGGTGGGCAAACGAAACTTTTGCTCCTGTTTGTCTTGTATTACCATTGCTGTCGTTATACAATGATATACCAACTCCAGAACGATCTAGAACACGAAAATCTGCATACAATGATTGGTTATCTGGTGCATCTTTAATTCCGACCCACTGAGTTAAACCGTTGGCTCTAATACGGAGATTATCTCCAATACCAGCATAAGCAGGAGAAAGAATAAAAGGGTTATCAGCTAAATACTGCGTAAACACTGGTAGGTTTAACTCTTGGCTGTAACTTGTTGTTACAGCCATGAGTACTAAGGATAAAATAAACTTTTTCATTGTAATAATATTTTTAGATAACATCATTGGGGCTATAATTTTGTTATCTGTATAAAGTGAAATGTCCAACAAACTCTCTAGGATCTTTTGGATCGTTTAGTTTAAGAACGTACCAGTAATCTCCTGTTGGCAATTCATTTCCATGGTATCTACCATCCCATTTACCATTTACACGGTATTTGGCAACAACTCTACCATATCTGTCATAAATATCGAACGTTAATTCTTTGTACGCTAATGCACCACAATCTGGACCAATAGTATCATTTTGTCCATCACCGTTTGGAGTAAAGTAGTTTGGCATACAGAAATCATAGAATGTTCCATGAACTGTTATTGTTTTCTCACAACCATTTTTATCTCTCACGATAACTACATAATCACCTGTTTTATAGATTCTATAACTGTTAGATGATGTAAATGACTCTCCATTGAAACTGTACTCGTAAGGAGCAACTCCACCTGTAGCTTGAACCACAATTGTGTTGATGTCTTTACTTTGATTTGTAATGTCTATTAAGCCAAGTTCTGCAACTGCATTAACAGTAAAGATTGGCGTTGGCACTTCACATCCGTTAGTATGTCTTGCAACGATGAAGTGATCACCAGCAGGAACATTTGTAAAGATGTTACTTGGCTGGAATGTTCCATTGTTATCAAGAGAATAATCTACATCTGTTGGGTCTGTAATAGAAGCATCAATAGTTACTATTACCATGTTTGCCTGTGAGTTGTTCACACAGTCATACGTTACCTCAGCAACCGGATTAAGCGTTACTGGCAATGGTACACTAACTTCTACTTCTTGAGGACAGTTTCCGCCGTCTTTCACAAATACTGTATAAACACCTCCCGCAAGATTTTCAAACGTATGTTGTGTTCCTGTAACCGGTTGGTAAGTACCATTAATATCATTTAAACTAACTAAATAAGGAGGTGTACCACCCGCAATGTCAATTGTAAATGCTCCATTAAGTTCTCCAGCACATTCTTCTGGCATTGTCATTCCAGGTGTTTCAACAACTGAAAGTGGTGCTGTAGGTTGTTTAACCTCAACTACTTCTGTATCATAACATCCATGTTCATCCATTGCTATAACTGTATAGAAACCAGCTTTCAATTTCTCAAAAATGTTACTGTCAAAGTATTGATCGTTTCTTGGTGAAATAGAGTATTTATAACTTCCTGTTCCACCTTTACCGATTACTTCAATTGTTCCATCATTTCCACCAAAACATTTCACTGCTGTTGGAATAAACTCAGCTGAGAATACTTCTTTTGGCTGATCGATATTTACATCTTCTGGTAAAGTTTCGCAATCACCACTCTTCACAACCACTTTATAATCACCAGCTATAAGCTTATCAAATCTACCATCTGACTGTGGTCCTTTTAGTATGTTTCCGGCACCGTCTAGTAAAGTATATTGATAGTTTCCTAATCCACCTGAAGCATTTGCCACAATTACACCACTTGGATCTTCACGACATAATACTACAGCATTAGATATATCCAAATTAGCTTTCAATGGCTCAAGCGGGTCAATTGTAATTTCGTTAGAAACAAAATCAACACATCCGTTTGCATCTTTCACATAGTACTTGTATGCACCTGGAGCAACATCAAACGAAACAGAACTTGTAAAAGGAACTGTTGAGTATGTTACATCATCACTACTATAAGTGTAAGGAGGCGTACCACCAGTAGCACTTAAAGTAAGTTGAGTCTGTGTAAGACAAGTCATTTTTCTAGTTTCAGCCAAACTTGGTTTAACTTCAGTAGGCTCATTAATTGTTATTGGAGCTGACTCGCCAACACAATTGAATCCGTCAGTAACAGTTATCGTATAAGTTCCTGCTCCTAAACCAGCAAATGAAGGTATAGTTTGAGGTCCTGAAGATCTTACAGGAGTAACTGAAGTAGTATTTAAAGTATATAAATAATTACTACCCTGTCCGCCTGTAACCGAAGTCGCAGTAATAGTCGCGCTCATATCTCCATTACACAATAATAATGTTTTGTCTGCCGAAGCTGTAACCACAATTGGTGTTGGAACTACTAAAGTAACTTGATCGGTATCAATACAACCTCCAGCATCTTTAACAGAAACTGTATACAATCCTGCTTTTAATCCTGTGAATACGTTTTGAGCAGAGAAATCTACTGTTACTGGACCATCTAATTTATATAGATAATCGCCTGGCCATCCACCTTGAGCGCTTATACGGATTTCTCCATCATCATTACCTGTTACACAAGTAATGTCTTTTTTAGACGCTAGAATTTCTAATTCTGTAGCTGGACCCTCAATGTTAAATTCAGTTTGAACGTCACAGAAAGGAGAACCTACTAATGTTGCCACAACAGTATACTTACCTCTTTTCAGATTCGAAAGTTTTAATTCTGTTGTTGTAGTTGATCCTCTTAGAATCGTTCCAGATTCATGTGTAATCACATAATCAAATCTACCAGCATCATCTTTTGGAGTTGGAATATTATCGACTAATGTCAACGTAATTGCTCCATCTTCATCACTATAACAAGTAAGGTTCTTAATTTCAGAAGCTACAAATTTGAATGTGTTTGGCTCGTTAACAATATAGATTTTTTCAACACTACATCCTGTTAGCGGATTAGTCACAACAATTTTATAATTACCTACTTTCAAATCATTCCATGATCCATTTACACTTGGTGTAAGAGGATATGTATTACCATCTATTCCAACAATAGTATAATCTAAAGCTGGCAATGTTCCTGTTGTAGCGATCGCAGTTACTTGAATAGCTTCATCGTTTTTACAAGTAATTTGCGTAGCAACAATTTTCAGATCAGCAATTCCAATGTAAGGATCGATTGTTACTGTAGCGTAAGTACCCTGACATCCTTTAGAATCAAATACATTCACGATATAGTCACCACCTAAATAATCAGATTCGGTATATGTGTTTCTATCATCATTTTGTACCTGAACTCCATCTCTCATGAATTGATATCTGATATAAGTGTTAGAACCACCTGTTACAGAACCTGGCGCTACTGTAATTGTAGCGTTACCAGCATTGTTTGTTCCTGCAGAACATAGGTATTGTGTTACTGTAGGTTTAGCAACAACCACTGACTGTGGCTGACTAACTGTAGCTGGTGCTGTCGCAAAACATCCTCTTCCAGAAGTTACCGTTACAACGTAATTACCAAATGGTAAGTCATTGAAAATCGGGCTATCCTGAGGTAGTCTATTTACAGGTCCAGAAAGACTATATCTGTATTTAGGATTATTGTTTGATGTTGCAATTGTTACCGAAATACTACCATCAGCATAACCATTACAAGATGTAGGAGTCGCTGTTGCAACAATTCCTGTAACATCAGTTGGCATATCTATTGTTTCTTCAATCTCTACCTCACAATTTGTATTAACATCTTTTACTCTAAAAGTATATTTTATTCCAGGAGCTAATCCTATAAATACAGGACTTGTGCTTGTATTCAACCAATTATCTCTTGTGTAAACATAACTTGGAGTTGGCACTTTTCCGCCAGAAGCGAATAAAGTGATTGTACCATCGGCAGCTTTACAAGTAGGCACTTTTGTCACCTCTGCACGTAACGCAAGAGGCTCATAAATTGTAACTGCAGCAGGAGCTGTTGTTGTACACTTATTTGCATCTCTTACTGTTACAGTATAATTTCCTGGAGCAGTAACAGTAAAGAAACTAGCGCCTTGGAACTGTACTCCGTCTAAACTATATTCTAGAGTACCAACACCATTTGCAGTAACGTCGATTCTGTAGCCTGCTGCATTATAACATTGACTCGCAACCGCAACATTTGTAATTGCAGGTTTTGGATCTAATGAAATATTTACTGTTTTAAACTTAGGACAACCGTTACCATCTTTTACATAAACATCATACGAATCAAACAACGGTGCAATTTTAGTTGTTGCAAATGTTTTAGTGTTTGAAGATGAATATTGACCCGCTGTTGGAACTGTTCCTGCTGGTACGAAAGCAAATGTAAATCCTGATCCAAGAGTTCCACCTACAATTGTAGAAGCATCAGCAGTAATAACTGCTCCAGTTGTCCAACAATTTTGGTTTTTAACCGTAACAACCATATTCGTTAGATCTAGTACTGGCGGTTCAGTGATGTTTACATCAGCAGATGTAATATCACAGAATGGATAAGCCGTCTCAGTAATTACTACTGTATACTTCGCTCCCGCAGAAAGTCCGAAAGGAATTGTAAACGGATTTGCTGTTGCAGTAGTTCCAGATCCTGAAGCACCTGTAACCGCTACTCCATTGTTGTAAACCTGATAGGTGTATGGACCGTTGTAATCTACAATATTAAATGTGATTTTACCATCGCTTAAACCATTACAAGAAACTAACGAAGAAGCATTTGCAATAACTTTAGCAGTATTAAATACTGGCACTTCGTAAGGATCAGTAGTAATATAACAGAACGTTGTCAAGTCAGTTATTTTAAACTGATAGAAATGACCAACCGTTGGAGCTGTATAACTAAATGTATTTCCTGTCACAGCATATGGACCGCCGCTTAATAAAACACCATCCTGATATACTTCGTATTGGAAGTTTGCCGGACTTGCTCCGCCATTGATTACAACATCAATAACTTCACCAGCATTATTACAAGCTGCTCTTCTTCCTTGTGTAACTGTAGGTTTTTTCAATATTGGGAATGGATCCACAGTAATCTGAACTTCAGCAATACATCCGTTTTTATCTCTAACATAATATGTTAGGGTTTGAACATTTTGGTTATCAACTACCGTAAATGTATTACTTGTTTCCCATTTTGTTTTGTTATTACTATAAGTATAATCTCCTACTAAACCTGTACCTGTACCAAATTTACCAGTAACAGTAACAATCGTCTCGTTAATACTTGTTCCTGTACAAGTAAACTTTGTAGCCGAAGCTTCTGCCACTACTGCAATTGGAGGGTTAATAACAACGGTTGTTGGAGCGTCACACAATCTGTCAGATGTAACATTTACAGCATAAGTACCAGCACTTAATCCTGTAAACAACGGATTGTTTACTTGTGTTAATACTAAACCAACTGTAGGTGCCGTACGCTGAACAGTGTATGTGTAAGGCGGGTTATCATTACTTGTTGGTAAAGTAAACAAGATAGAACCATTATCAACATTTCCTTGTGTTCCTGAACAATATGGAGATGTTGGTGTTGCAGTAAACGTAACTGCAGTTGGCGCTACCATAGTCACTGTACTAACTGGAGTTGGACAGTTATGAGCATCATACACTACAAAATCGTATGTACTTGTAAGAGGAGAAACAACTGTATAATCAGAATATGTTCCGTTTACAAATGCAATTGGAGCAGAAGGCTGCACCACCATTTATGGCTACAGTGTAGCTATAAGGCGCATATCCACCAGATGCTTTTACTCTAATAGTACCTTCAACTGTACCTGTACAGAAAATATCTTTTGTTTTTTCTGCTGAAGAATAAAGCTGTCCTTCAATTGTAGTAATTGAAGTAGTACCAGTACATCCAAATTTATCTCTAACTGTAAATGTATAATCTCCAGGAGTTAAATCAGTGAATGTATTATTATTAATTTGCCATGTCTGACCACCATTAATACTATAATCATAAGTATCTGTTGGCAATGCAAAAGGCGATGTAGATGAAGCAATTACCACAATAGTTGCTTTATCAGCATTTGTATAACAATAATCTGTTGTAGGGTCGATACTTGCTGTTGGAGGAACCGGTGTACTTAAATTAAATGAATCAGTCACCTCACAACCATTAGCGTCTTTTACAGAAACTTTATAAGATCCTGCTGGTCCTACTTGATTAAGATTATCAAACTTACCATTTTTGTTTGTTACAACTGTTAAGTCTGGCTGCGTTAAAGTATAGGTATAATCACCCCAACCATCTTTAGCAGTTATTACTACAGCTCCTAAAGTAGTACAACCTAATGGTGTAACAACTAACGGATCTAAAGCTAAAGCCGCAGTTGGTTTTTTGATAATTACGGATTTGAAATCGAAGGACATTTTGGATGACCCGTTTCTTGAATGTGTACTGTATAATTATTTCCTGCAGGTAATCCGAAAGGAATTACAAACGGATTTGAAGTTGCAGTATCGTGAGAACCGCTTGCTCCAACTCCAACTACTGCAGTTAGACCATCAAAAATTTGATAATCGTATGCACCAGAATACCCAGCAATATTGATTTGAATTGTTCCATTATTTTCTGATATACATTTTACATCAGAAGCCGTAGTAGCTGTTACGCTAATAAGATCGAATAAAGGAACCTCATAAATGTTAGTTAAAATCTCACAACCTGTTTCATTATCAATAATTTTAAACTGGTACTTACTACCCGCTGTTGTAGCATTATAAGTATATGGTGTTCCAGCAGAATTTGTAAGAGTTGTATAACCAGCTCCGTCAATTGAAACTTGATAAGTGAAATCAGCTGGAGTGGATCCTCCAACTACATCAATTTGAATTACCTCTCTACCATTTTGACAATCAATTTGAGATCCTGCTAAAGGAGATCTCTTAGCTGTAGCTGAAATTAATTTTGGTAGTGGGTCTAATGGTGCAACTAAACCACTTGTTTCATAAATACATCCATTAGCATCTTTCACCCAATAATGAGGGTCTTGAACACTTCCTGTATCAGATAATTCAAATGTGTAATTATCGTCAGCTGGTGTGCTATTACTTGTAAAATAATTAGTACCGTCTTTACTGAAAGTAAATGTACCAGTTCCTGTACCACCTGCAGCCGATACAACAACTGTAGTTGTAGTTGGATCAACAGCACAACTAAATGGTGTTGCTGTAGCAGTTGCATAAACTGCACTTGGAGCAGGTACATTAGCAGGCACCTCAAATTCACAGCCTCTAGAAGAAATAACTTTAACTGTATAATCTCCTGCAATTAAACCTGTAAAATAATTACTATCCTGTGTAATAGCAGGTCCTGCTGGTAAAACAGGTGTCAGGATAAATTTATAATCCGGATTGTCGTTAGCAGACTCTTAAGTTAACCGTAAGAGTTCCGTTATTGTTTGTTCCTTGTGTTCCGTTACAATCAACAGCAGTTGTTGTAATATCTCCTGGAACTAAATCTACAAGAGTTGGTACAAGTAAATCAACAATAACTGATTTAGAACAATTTGTGTTTAAATCTCTTACTGTTACAGTATAATTACCCGCTGCCTGACCTACAAATTTTGGATTGTTAATTTGCACAACATCTACTGTCGCTACAGTATTATTTTTTAAAGTGTATTCAAAATTATTTGGTGCAAATCCGCCAGTTACAACAGCAGTAATTGTACCGTCAGCATCTCTACATGTAGGGTCTATAGTAAATTTAGCTTTGATGTCTAAAGGTACAGCAATAGGGTTTAATGTTACTTTATTACCACAACCATTAAAATCTCTAACTTCTACAGTATGATTTCCTGAATGAAGATTAGATATAGAAAATGGTGTTGCAGGCATAGGAACAAAATCAAAACCATCTAAACTATAAGTATATGGAGCAATACCGAATGTTGTCATATCAACATCGATTACAAAAGAGTCTTCCTCAGCACAAACACTGTTTACATCAGCTGTTATTACTGGAGTTGGATCTAATTTCACTTCAACAAACTCTACCTGAATACAGCCATTTGCATCTTTTACATAAACTAAATAGTGACCCCATTCTTTATTAAAAGTACTTCCTGTATGAAGAGCTGGGTCGAAAGAAGCAGAAAGCCCAGCATCAGTCACTGGTTTATCTGAACCATCAATTACACCAGCCACACCTGTATCTGGGAAAATTTGATATAAATAAGGCGCTGGAACTGTAATAGTTTTTGTTGGATCTGATGGATCAACGACTACTTTAGTAACCGTTCCTCCTTGTCCAAAAGCTTCAATTATACCTTGATCAGTTCCACAATTATCATTTTTAGGAGAACTAACCTTTAATGTTAATGGAACAACTGATTCACTTATTGTAAAAGTTTTAGACGTATTCATACAAACTACAGTTGAAGTATTATCCAATTCTGTAAATAAGATATAATATGTCCCTGGAACCAGTGGTCCTACATTTGTTGCCGAATTAGTTGGTAATGTCACTGTACCCCCAACTGCAGGAGTAACTAGTGTATTACTTTGCGAATTGTAAACTTCGTATTTAACTGTTTCTGTTGTTGGTTTTGTACCCGTGAACGTGAATGAAACATTTCCATTACCAGCTCCCTGACATGTTACATTAGCTGGTGTTACAGTAATATTTAAATTAGAAGAAGTCAATGTTGGTGCTTCTGCTTGTTTAAAGAAATAACAGTCTGTTGTTACGTCATAAACGATGAACGAATAAGTAACCCCTGGTAATAAACCGTTAAAAGTCGATTGTGTATATTCAGGATCTGCAGGATTCGTTGAATCTGAATCTTGGTATGATCCTGTATTATCAGCGTATTTATATGGCGGCGTAGAAGCTGAATTGATTGGATAAAGAGCAAAATGATAAGGCCCTCCAATAATCGGCGTATTTACAGTCACAACAAGACTTGCTGTTGTACATGACGCTGTTCCTGCTTTAACCTCAATTTTTAAATCTTCTGGTTTTGATGCCATCGAGATTGTTTTGGTAACTGAACAGCCGTTTTTATCAGAAACCGTTAATTGATAAATACCAAAATTTAAAATATTAAAAGTATAATCACCTCTAACATCTGAAATTGCATGTGGAGCAACTTGCGTTGGCTCATTAACATTATTTGTTAAAGTATAAGTAAATGGTCCTAGTGGAGCAATATCACTTGAACCTCCTGTAAAATTGTGAACCGTAATAGATCCATAAGATATTCCGCTACCACTAGTATCACAAGTCATAGGTTTAACATCAATATCAAATTCAATTTTAGCAGGTTGTTTAATATCTGTAGTTTTCTCAAGATAACAACCTTTATCATCTGTTACTCTTACTGTATAATCACCAGCTGGAAGACCAGTAGTTTGTGCACCATAAGAGGTAGAAGTTGTTGTATTGTAGACAGAGATTGTATAAGGAGATACTCCTTTTGTCTTGTCAATTGCTACTGTAATAGAACCCGTTGCATCTCCATTACATAAAATAGTTGAATTAGGAGTTAATGTAAAATCAGGATCTGTTCTTGGTCCTACAACAACTGTAGATGTAAGACTACATTTAGCATCTGACGCATCTGTTAACGTAAATATATAAGTTGTATTTCCAACTTGCGGAGGATCTACAGGATCTGTATAAGTAAAAGTTGTACCAGTTACTGGTATAACAGTTGGATCTAATGTTCCATTTTTAGTTACAGTATAAGAATAATTAAGTTTTCCACCAGAAACAATACCTTTTATCTCAGTATTCTGAGTAAGACAGTTTGCTGATTTGCTCAAAGTAGCATTGAATTTCAATTCAGATTCAATATCTATTGCTGACAATGGTAAAATACAACCCGTTGCCATATCTTTTACTTTAACATTATACCTTCCTGGCTCCAAATTAGGGAAAGTACCACTACTTTGATAAACACCATCATTGATATTGTACATGTAAGTAGGAGACGGAACTGTAGGTGTAACTACAATTGTCGCTTTACCAACTGAATCATAACATAAATCTGAAGCTGTCAAATCGATACTTGCGCTTGGCAATACTTTTGCATCAACAGTAAATGTATCTGTAACAGTACATCCGTTTCCATTTAAATCTGTAACAGAAATACCATAAGTACCAGACTGAGTTATATTGGCAAAAGTTGAACTTGGCTGAGGACCAACTAAAGTTCCGTCAGGTTGAGTTAATGTATATCTATTGTTACCCCAACCGCCAGTTGTATTAATAACTACTTTACCATTGTTTGGTGAACAAGTGATAGGAGTAATTGTTGGCGCTAGAAGAGCCAATGGATCTTTCGGCTCTTTAACTTCAAGAACCTTTGTTGCGTAACAAGTTGTTGTTGAGTTTGTAACTCTAAATGTATAAGTATCTGCAGGCAATCCTACATAATCAATAACATTTCCTGTTTTTGAAGATTGAATAATTGGTACAAGTGCATTTACGCTGTTTCTTAGTTCATAAGTGTATGTAGCACCTACATTACCAGAAACTGTAAAACTAAGTTTACCATCTGATGCACCTTTACAAATTACATTTGAAATTACTGAACCGTTGGCAATAGGCAATTCAACTTTTTCAATTTTATAATCGCCAGTAGTTGTACATTTATTAGCATCTGTAACTTTAAAAGAGTAGTTACCTGGAGCTAAATCTTTAAATACATAAGACTGAGCCGTTACACCTGTTGCAACAGCAACTGCCGGAGCTGGAACTGCATCTGTAGATGTAATTTCAACTCTAAATGGTCCTACACCTCCTGAATAAGATACTGTTAAATCTGTATCTAATTGTGTAGCCATACAAGAAATAACATTGGCTTGTGAAAAAGCCATATTTGATGGCGGATTTAATGTATTAACGACAGGTGAAACCGAATTCTGTAAGGGCAATTATTTGCATCGAATACATCTACTGTAACTGCACCAGGAGTGCTAGTCGTGTAGGTATTTGATGTTCCTGCCGGTAAAACTCCATTGAAACTATATCTGTATTTGTCTGTTCCGCTATATGGTGTTCCTGGCAATAATACCGTAACTGTAATAGTAGCAGCTTGTGTAGCGTTTGATGTTCCACAACTTAAAGCTGTAGTAAGATCAGCTTTAGCTGTTAATTGTGGCGGGTTTGAAACAGTCGTTTTTGCTGTTACAAACTGACATTTTTTCGCATCCGTAACTCTAAACCAGTAATCTCCAGCCGTAGCATTAGAATATGTTTTACTAGTCATGGTAGTAAATGGTCCTGTAGCAGAAACTGTTGAAACTTCGTAAGTGTAAGGTGCTAATCCTGAACTAGCGTTTACGATAATAGAACCATCATTTCCATTATAACAAGTAGGATTTGTTGGTGTAGTTGTAGCTGTTGGAGATACTCTCGCCGCGATATTTTGCGTTACAGTAGTTCTACATCCTTTACTGTCAAATATTTCAAATTCATAAGTTGCAGCTGCAGCACCTGTAGTTGTTTGGTACGTAAATGTAGTCGCACCAGCTGCTACTGGAATATTAGAACCACTAAATCCGCTGCCATTTGTACTTACTCTATAGCTATAATCTGGATAACCATCTTTTATAGAAACTTCAATAACTGCATTTGGATTTGTAGCATCACAAGTTAAATCTTTTACTAAAGGATTTAATTTAGCAGATATTGGTGCATTAATTGTTGGCACAGTTAAATCAGTATAACATCCTGTAGAAGTATCAGTAACTCTAATTTTATGAGTAATTCCTGGAGTTACTCCTGTAAAAGTACCAGTATTTTGAACAGCACCATTATCTAGAACATACGTATAATTAGGAGCACTGTTAGGCGATACTACAATTTTTGCTCCAGTTCCTACAACACAAAAATCTGAGTTTGAAACATCAATGCTCGCAGTAGGATTAACTTTATCATTAATAGTAAAAGTTCCTGTTACAGTACAACCATTTAAATCTTTTACAGAAACAGAATAAGCACCAGCATTTAAATTAGAAAATACATTTGTCGTTGTTTGAACAATCGCTGATCCTGCTGGAGATGTAGGCGTAACTGTATATTCATAAGTTCCCCAACCTCCAACTACATTAATTGTTGCTTTTCCTTTATTATCACAAGTTACGTGTACTAATGTTGATGGATTTAATACCAATGCAGCAGGTGGTGCCGCAATCGTAACCGATTGAGATTGTGGACAATTTGTAACTGTATTTGTTACTACAATTGTATGAAGTCCTGGACTTAAATTTGGTACAGAAATCTCAAATGAACTTCCTGCTGGTGGAGTTGTTAATCCTGTTACCGCAGGCAATGCATCTACTTTATAACTGTATCCAGTACCATTACCTAATCCTGTAACAGTAAATATTGCAGAACCATCAGTTGCAGTAGAACAGCTAATATTATTCTGAGATTTTAAAGCTACAGCAAATACTGGTAATGATGGTACATCAAGTATTTTTTCATACACACAGAAATTAGCATCCCTAACTTCAAAAGTATATGTTTTACCTGCTGCCAATCCAGTAAAAGTATTACTAGTTTGGTAAGTAGAAGTACCCGGAGGTACAGGAAGTTTAATTCTATATTCTAAACCTGTTGTAGGTACAGCAACTCCTGCAGCATTAACAACATTTGTAATCGTTACATCTGTTGTATTGCTTGGACATTTTACTGCCGTTGGCGTAAGTGTCATTCCTTTTGGAGGATTCAACGCATTAATAGTTCCAGCAACTTTTGTTATTGGACATGATTTACTATCTGTTGCTGTTACTTCGTAAGTTCCTGCAATAGTTAAATTATTAAATACACCAGTAGTGTTAGTTTCTATAGTTGCACCAGTAGTTGTATTTTTTAATACATAAGTAAAGCCACCGTTTCCGTTACCTGCGCTTGCTGTAATAGTAGCCGCATTAGTGGTACAATTATAAGGCGTTGTAATAGAAACTGTAAGTGTAACAGCAGCTGGTTGGATTACATAGAATGTATATTGTTGTTGACATCCTAAGGCATCTTCAACAATATAAGTATATTTAGTACCGGCACCAACAGAACCTGCTAATGAACCGTAACGAACAGGTGATGTTGTTACTGTTGTAAAAGCTCCTGTACCATTAAATTGGATCTTAAATGGTGCAACACCATTTTGTGGCGTAATATCAATATAACCATCTGCTTTTCCAAAACATGTAACTGGATTTACAGCGTGAGTAGCCGTAACCGGAACTTTAGCAAGCACTTCTTTTTCTACAGTAATAGGACAACCGTTTTTGTCTTTAATAGCAAATACATAAGTCGCAGCTGTTGTAGCAGAATAAGAGAATGTTGGACCAGCAGTAGTACCATTATTTACTAGTACCGCACCTGTTCCTTTATTTGTAACAGTATAAGTATAAGGTGATGTTCCGCCATCTATAGTAACATCTATAGTAGCATTTGCAGCAGTACCTGTTTTACAAGATAATGGAACACTAATATCAGCTTTCGCTGTGATCGCTTTATTAATAGTTTGACTTATTGCTATAGCCTCACAATTATTAAAGTCAGAAATTAAGAAATCATACGTTCCAACAGCTGTTGCTGTATAAGTAAATGTAGGGCCGTTAAAAGTTGGACTTGGATCACTGTATGTTTTACCTCCGTCTGTACTTACCTGATAGCTGTAAGGTCCAACACCTCCGCTTACTTTAACGGTAATTTTAGCGTTAGTATTATCAAAACATAATCCAGAGTTTGGAACTATCTCAGCAGTCGGCTTTTGAGGAGTACCAATAATTAAATCTGTATCTTTTGCATCTAAACATCCGTTAGCGTCTTTTCCTGAAACTGTATAAGTTCCTGGAGGAATATCCGTTAGAATTAAACTGCTAGGGAACGTCTTAGTAAATGCAGAGTTTTTATCTTTAATTGTAATAGTATAATCTGGCGTACCTCCAACAGCAGTTGCTGTTACAGTAGCACCAACTTTACAAGTTGCTGTTCCAGCACTAGCATCTACAACAAATGCATCTGGAGTTTTAACAACCGTTGGAATAGTAAAGTTACAAGAGGCAAGCATTATTATCATAACGAACTCTAATATCATAACTTCCTGCAGCTTTATCTGTAAAATTAACAGGCGAAACTTTCGAATTGACCCAAGTAGGATTTGTAGCCCCTCCGTTTAATGTATAATAAAATCCTTTATCTGTGTCAAAGTTTTTAGCAACAATACTGAAGGTACCGTTTGCGTCTCCTTTACATAAAACTCCGTTTAGATTTGTAACTTCTGCAGAAAATCCTTGTCCACTTGGAACTTTAAGAGTTAAAGTTTTGTCCTGCAAACATGATTTTGGTAACTGGCGTACCCAGATATCATCGATTACTAAATCGTTTCCATCATATTCTTGGCTTCCTGAACGAATAACGAAATCTAAATTTGTGTAATTACCTGGGTTTAAAGATAAAGAGATTTTAACCCACTTTGTTCTATTAGGGTCATATGCACCCTCGGCAATTTTACCTGTATTTTGAGTAGCCACAACCTGACCCGCTCCATTTACTAATTCGAATCTTAGTTCTGGTGCATATCCGCTTTTACCGTAATTCAATAAATTACCAATATAAAGATCGACAATAACAGGTTGGTTTGGTATTACATCAATAATAGGTTTTCTGTATAATCTACCATATGGTCCAGCTTCTTTTCCAATATTTACTAATAAATATCTTCCATCTTCTCTACCTGTATTCGGTAAATTATTTGGGTTTGTTGTATGGTCTTTAAATGGAAACCAAGATGTATCATTTCTCCAGAAGAAACTAGCTACAGAATATTGGTTATCTTCAACAGATCGTGTTCCACAAGGGAATGGACCAACTGTTCTTTGATCATTAAAGCAATATCCTTTATATGGTGGATTTGTAAATTCATCAGCAATACCAGTAGTAGTCGTTGGTGGACCATTACCAAAATCTTCTATTAATAAATTACTATAAGTAGCAACTGCTACTAAATTGTACTCTACTTTAATTTTATAATCTCCAACAGGAATATCTTTAAAAATATTAGCTGGAGTATTTGTATTTAAAGTATAAATGTAATTAGAAGGGTTTGCCGGATCTGGTTTACCTAAATAGTAAGAATAGTTATAATTTGGACTTGCATCAGCATTAACCGTTACTGTAGCTGTACCTTCTCCTTTACAATTATAAGTTAAAACAGGATCACTAAATATAGGATCAGCAGGTTTTTCGTCTAACATTATACCTGACATTGGGAAAATACACCCAGCAAGCATCTTTAATATATAATGTAATTGGAGATGTACTTGGGTTTATGTAGGCGAAATTATCTGTAATATAAGTATTTCCTCCGTCAAAACTATAGCGGTATAAATTTGGTGCAGGAAAAGGCACACCTCCCTGAGGATTGGTAATTCTAACCATTCCTTGTTTAGTATTCCCTATCGGTCCACAACCTGATAATTCAGCAACACCTGCAGAAGCACTTAGCGTAGATGCAGGTCCTGTAATTTTAATAACTTTTTCTGGGTCAGTACAATCTACTCCGCCTATTGTATATTTTACTGTAACCTTATAATCTCCTACAGCTAAGCCCGTTGTTGGTAAAGTTGTATATGCATCACCAGCAACTCCAGCAACACTATAAGAAACGGTATAGCCAGAATCTGCAGGAGAAACTGAAATTGAAATTTCTCCTTCTTTAGTATTGTAACAACTTACATTTTTCGAATTTATAGTAACTGTTGGTTTAGCAATAGGATTTACTGAAAATGTCGGAATTATATATTCACAATCATTACTGTCTACAACACTAATACTGTAGCTACCGCCTGGATTTTTTACAGTAATCTTATTTTCAGAAACAAACGGTTGACCATTTATAGAGTAAGAATAAGGTGCTGTACCTCCTTTAGGATTTACTGTAATCTCTCCATCTGAACATGCCGTTAGTGATTTTACGTCATAAGTTGCAGTAAGCGGATCTGGTGCAACTATTTTTACATCGCTTATACTGGTACAACCATCAGATGTTGTTACAGTAAGTGTATAATCTCCTGCAAGTAAATCGAATATAGCTTTATTACTAGAAACTGGCCCAATAGTCTGAACTGTTGCATTACCTTGTTTAATAACAAAAGTGTAATTTGGATTCGAATTATTTGCCGCAACTTCTACTTTACCTTTACTACCTGCACAAAGAGGTTGTGTTATTACTGTCTTAACATCAACATCTGTTTTTCTAATAAGAATATTTTTAACTACAAAATCACATGGAAACGTAGTTACATTAGTTTGTTTAACATGGACAGTATAAGAACCTTCAGTAGCAATTGGGAATATATTACTTGACTGGTATGCTCCTATAGGTCCATTAGGATCCTTGCTGATGGCATACTCATATCCAGCTGGAACACCTTCAACAGTAATACTACCATTACTTGAACAAATAATATCTTTATGCTTTTCTGTTGGAGTTAATGGGTTTTGATAAACATCAAAATAAAAACGATTGAAACAAACTCCACCTTTATAGGTAACTGTCAATCTATATCTTCCTTTTGCATCTGCAGTATAATCAGGCCCTGATTCTACTTGCTCCCATTTACAAAATTCATTCGGATTTCCTGTACTTGTCAATGATTCGTTTGGACAGTTTTTACCTGTTGACACCGTACAGCTGCCTTCAACAAAACGTTCCCATACTATATTGGAAGCATCCGTGATAGTTGTTTTTATTTCTTTTTTATCGTTACCACCACACAAATAAATGTTTGGAAATGGTTGACCGGTATCGGCACAAATTACTGTTTCACTTGCGAAATCTAACACCGGGTTTTTGCTTGTACTTTTAAAACGAGTTACAACAAAAGATTGAGAAATAGATCTACATGGTGCTTGAGCCAAGTTATACACATAATATGTTCCTTCTTTACTCACAGTAAATGGACTACCTTCACCAATTTTATTGGTCATTTTAGCATCACTATACCATGTGTACTTATCATATCCTTTTGCAGGAATAAGATCTACAGTATCTGTACATAGGGTTACATTTTCAGTATATTCACAACCATCTACTCCTACTAAAAAGTTTGTGGCTTTTGGTGTTACAGCACATCCATCAGTTGAATTAACACTTCCTTGAGGAGCTGTTTCATCGATTGAAAAGCTGGTATTTTCCTTCCCTTTATAAGTAGCAAAAGCTTGGTTGTCGATACTGTTAGAGCAAGCCTCGCTTAGTGAATGACAATCAGGAACTACTTGAACTTTAAAAGAGATTTTACTTACAGTAGGACTATTCTTTGTTATTAATTTAGGATCTGTTACCTCAAAAACAATTTTTCTTGTAACAGGGTCATAAGGTGTTTTAACTATAATTCCATCTGGTAAAGGAAGCAAATCATCTTTTTGATTAAATATAACGTTTATTGGCAACTGGTCAGTAATAACTAATGAAGTTGCATCATCATTACCTTTATTTTGAATCGTAATTTCATAGACCAATTGCTGACCAAGAGTTACATTCTGTCCTCCGATATTCTTCCCGTCTGTGTCTTTTACAATTTTTGTCAGCGCAATTTGAGGAGCGATAACCTCGACGTTAAAAGCATTAAAATAAACACCATAACCATCTCCACTGGTCGTTAATTTTAAATTAGCTTTAGTATCACCATTTTTAATAATAGCATTTTTGGCATTATTCAATTCAATAATACCCGCATCAAAACCAAGTGTATTTGTACTGGCTGGCTTTCTATTAGGATTAATTCCCGAAAGATCATTAATTACACTACAAAAGAAATTGTTTGTTGCACGCTCTGTAGTATAAACCTGTGTACCATTTATAGAATAAGTATCTCCCGACGTATTTTTATCTCCTTCTAAAGCTGCAAAAGCTAATTTTACTTTTACATTCCCTGTTGGAATCGTTTTAAAACCTGATATACCATACGTCAAATCGGCTCCACCAGCTTTAATCCAGCTAAAACCGTCATAAGCAGTAATATATTTTGCACTTGAGTTTGGATCTTCGTAAATAACAAATAATGACCATCCTGCTGCATATCCTCCATTACTCAAATTACCTCGAGCAGAATTGATATTTGCCGCTGTATATTCTCCTTCAGGATTTTTTGAATCTTTTAAAAGTTGTGTTACATTAGCATAATAAGCATATGGTATTTGGTCACCATTTGTTGTTTTTGGATTATTATTATAATAATCGTAAATTAAAGTTCCTGTAATATTATTATAAGCTGTTTCCTCAGGTAGCTTAAACTTTATATTGCCTAAATCACTTCGCTTTACTGCTTTACTATCTAAAGAGCCCTGTGTATAAATACCAGACCAATACAATCCTGCATACACAATATTGTAACATGCTCTACTGGCATCTGGCACTTTTAAAGTCGCAGAACTCGAACTAAAGGTATCGGGATCATTATCAACATCAATGTATTGCATGTTCTCCGAGTTATTATCCGTCTTTCCTGTAAAAGCATCATTTGGGCGCTCATTCGTTTTATTGTTATCTCTATTAACAATATTATTACCAATAAGCATCATATCTCCTCTAATACTTGTGTCAAACCTTGGTGCAAAAGGCACATGATTTTGTCCAAGCATTAGATAACTTTGCAATAAAAACAAAGTCAATAAAATCAATCTTAGGTTAGTAGGCTTTCTCATAATCTTTTTTTGTTACTTCTGTTTATCCTCTAAGGGGCATTAGCGAATAAAAAAATTTGTATTTGATAACATTTATTTCAAAGTCTCTCTTCCCATTTTAAGAGAGACTAGTGCTTTTACTAATTCTCGACTTTTACGACAGCCATTCTACCGTTGTATGGCTTGTTACCTTTTGCTTCCAATGCCTTTGTCGCTTCTTGTAAACCGTCGTATTTTTCATAATAGATGTAATACTTACTTGTTGTTACATTATAAAAGAAATTCACATCTGTAAGTCCTGCAGCTACTGCTTTAATTAAAAACTCATCTCGTTTCTCAACACTGTTGTGTACTGCAAGAATCAAATAATATCCGCTATCAGAGTTTTTAATATTTTTAATAATCTGCATATTTGACTGCTCTTCACCAAAATCAAAATCATTTGCTTTTAATGGCGTGCTACTTACTTTTGTTGTCTCTTTTATTCGTTTAAGAGCGGCAATATCTTGTGCATATCTTCCTTCATCATTCTCATAAGCTCGCACGTTTAATTCTACGTTTACGCTCAATTTCAGTTCCTGTTTTAATACGCTCTAAGTCGGCAATTAAAGCTGCTCCTTCACTTTCCATTTTCAACTGAGCCGCTTTTAATTCGTTTATCTTTTCAAGATAAGCTTTATTCAAAGGATCATCTTTAGGGAACTTTTTAAGCCTATCGTTATAAAGATTTGTAAGTTTCGCAATCTCATTTTTCATGCTAGCATTTGCATCAGCAATCTGAACTTTCAATGCTTCAATTTGGCTGTTTTCTGCCGCTACACTTTTGAATGGTTTTGGCTCTTTATAAATACCCTTTTCACTTAAATCGTTCTCTTCTTTTAAATCGTTCAAGTCTTTTTGCTTATTCGCAACAGTTGCTTTAAACTGATCTAATAAATCTGTTTGTACTTTACTTGTACTTTCAACAGACTGAGTCAAGTTTTCAATAGCTTTTCCAGTATCATCTTTCGCTTTCGCTGCTAGTGCTGCTGCTGCCGCATCTGCCTTAGCTTTATCTGCTCGCTAATTTTGCCTGACGCTCCTCTTCTTCTCTTAACAGCCTAGTTTCTTCTTCAGCCTTTAATTTTTCTGTCGCTTCTGCATCGGCTTTTGCTTTCGCGTCCGCTAGAAGTTTAGCTTGAAGAGCTTCCATATCTGCTTTTGCTTTGGCGTCTGCAGCAAGTTTCGCTTGAAGAGCTTCTGCATCAGCTTTTGCTTTTGCATCTGCCGCTAATTTCGCTTGACGAGTTTGTTCTTCTGCTCTAGCTTTTTCTTCAGCAACTTGTTGTGCTTTTAATGCCTCTGCATCGGCTTTTGCTTTTGCATCTGCTGCCAATTTCGCTTGACGTGCATCTTCCTCTTCTTGTAATTTTTTAGCTTCTGCTTCTGCCTTCGCTTTGGCTGTTGCTTCTGCATCGGCTTTTACTTTTGCATCAGCTAATAATTTTGCTTGAAGAGCTTCCATATCTGCTTTTGCTTTCGCGTCTGCGGCAAGTTTCGCTTGAAGGGCTTCTGCATCAGCTTTTGCTTTCGCATCTGCTCGCTAATTTCGCCTGACGAGCTTCTTCTTCCACTCTAGCTTTTTCCTCTGCAACTTGTTTAGCTTGTAATGCTTCTGCATCGGCTTTTGCTTTTGCTTCTGCCGCCAATCTAGCTTTCTCTGCTTCAGCATCAGCTTTTGCTTTCGCATCTGCTGCTAATTTCGCTTGACGAGCTTCTTCTTCCACTCTAGCTTTTTCTTCAGCAACTTGTTTAGCTTGTAATGCTTCTGCCGCCAATCTAGCTTTCTCTGCTTCAGCATCAGCTTTTGCTTTCGCATCTGCTCGCTAATTTCGCCTGACGAGCTTCTTCTTCTACTCTTGCTTTTTCTTCAGCAACTTGTTTAGCTTGTAATGCTTCTGCATCGGCTTTTGCCTTTGCTTCTGCGGCTAATCTTGTTTTTTCTGCTTCAGCGTCAGCTTTTGCTTTCGCTTCTGCCGCTACTCTTGCTTTCTCTGCTTCTGCATCAGCTTTTGCTTTTGCGTCTGCAGCCAATTTCGCTTGACGTGCATCTTCTTCTTCTTGTAATTTTTTCGCTTCTGCTTCAGCTTTTGCTTTTGCTGTAGCTTCTGCATCAGCCTTCACTCTAGCGTCAGCAATTAATTTAGCTTGTAAAGCCTCCATATCTGCTTTTGCTTTGGCATCTGCAGCCAATCTTGCCTTCTCAGCTTCTGCATCAGCTTGTGCTTTTGCTTCCGCTGCCAATCTCACTTTTTCTGCTTCTGCATCGGCTTTAGCTTTCGCTTCAGCTTCTAATTTTGCTTTTGCCGCTGCTTCTGCATCAGCTTTCGCTTTGGCATCTGCAACAAGTTTAGCTTGAAGCGCTTCTGCATCGGCTTTTGCTTTTGCTTCAGCATCTAATTGTGCTTGGCGTGCTTCTTCAGCTTGTTTTATTTTTAGTGCTTCTGCATCAGCTTTTGCTTTTGCTTCTGCGGCTATAAGTGCTTGTCTTGCCTCTTCATCTGCTTTTGCTTTTGCATCTGCATATGCTTTTTCTTTAAGAGCGACTTCCTCAGCAAGTTTTGCTTTTAAATCTGCTTGCTGCTTTAGCTCTATTTGCAGCATCAATAGACGTTTTAGTCTTAGCCTCTGCAGCTGCTTTTGCTTTAGCATCTGCCGCTAATCTCGCTTGCAATGCATCTGAATCTGCTTTTGCTTTAGCATCTGCCGCTAATATTGACTGCATGTCTGCCGCTTCTGCTTTTGCTTTGGCGTCAGCTTTACGTTTTGCTTCTGCAGCATCGGCTTTCGCTTTATTGTCTGCTATTAATTTTAATCTTGCAGCCTCTGCATCAGCCTTAGCTTTTTCTGCTGCGGCCAATCTAGCTTGTCTTGCGGCTTCTGCATCAGCTTTCACTTTCTCTGCAGCAGCTAATCTTGCTTTTGCTGCAGCTTCTGCATCAGCTCTTGCTTTGTCAGCAGCCAATTGTGCGGCTGTTTTCTGCGGCGCTGGAGCTGCCACTTTTGCGGCTTCTGCTTTTGCTTTCGCAGCTGCTTCTGCATCCGCTTTAGCTTTCGCATCTGCTGCCAATTTCAATTTCATTGCCTCTGCGTCAGCTTGTGCTTTATCTGCAGCTAATTGGGCAGACTGTTTTTTGCGGTGCCGAAGCTGGTTTTGCGGCTTCTGCTTTTGCTTTAGCCGCAGCTTCTGCATCAGCTTTCGCTTTGGCATCTGCAGCCAATTTTAACTTCATTGCCTCTGCATCGGCTTTTGCTTTATCGACAGCTAACTGAGCTTGTGTTTTCTGTGCTGCTGTTGCTGTTGGCTTATTTGCCACTGCTTGTGCTCTCGCAGCTGCCGCAGCATCTACTCTCGCTTTGTTATCTGCGGCTAATTTTAATCTGCGCTCTTCTGCATCAGCTCTTGCTTTATCAGCAGCCAATTGAGCTTGTGTTTTTTGTGTTGTAGCAACGGCTCTGTTTGCCGTTACAGTTTGTGCTCTCGCAGCAGCTGCAGCATCGGCTTTTGCTTTTGCCTCAGCAGACTAATCTTATTTTAACAGCTTCAGCATCTGCTTTAGCTTTATTGTCTGCTTCTAATTTTGCTTTTGCTGCAGACTTCAGCATCTACTCTAACTTTCTCGGCTGCTGCCAATCTTGCTTGTTTTGCTTCTGCATCGGCTTTTGCTTTTTCTTCAGCAACTAATCTGTTCTTTTCAGCAATTTCAGTTCTATTAACTTGAGTTGCTTGAGATTTTGGTTTAGCTGGAACTGGTTTTGGTTTTGAAGGATCAATTAGAGAACCCTCATCGTCATCTCCGTAATAGTAATTTCTATTTTTGAATTTGTAAGCAATAGCAAATTCATGAGAACCGCCCAAATTAGAGAAATTGCCCATTCCTCTTTCGTAATTGTATTCAATAGCAATACTTGGAGAAATATTAACCCCAAGTCCTGCAGAAACTCCATACAATGTATTATAGCCTAATTGTGCCCAAACTCCTTGCTGAAGTGCTAACATTCCTAGACCTGAAATAACTGTTTTATCTTTTTTAATTTCTGTTCTAACAATTCCAGAAAATTTACTTCTGTCAAAAAAACCATAACTGTCAATGTATCCCGTGTACATGGCGTGCAATTGAATCGCTCTTTCTGGATCTTCTTTTACCATTCCTGATCCAAAATTGTAAAGCACTAAATTGTTAATCGCTACTCCGAAATCAAAAAAAGTAGTACCATAGTTAATCCCTGGATTTACCGTTAAAAGCGTACTTTTTGGAAAATCTCCAGTTAGAATACTTGAATCATCTGATATAATTTTTCCTGTATTAAGACCGCTTTGATAAATTCCCGCATTTAAACCAAAAGTCAAATTACTATCTTCTTCCAGAACGATATTATGAGCGAAATTGGCAATTCCTCCAAAAACAGTCATAAGACCATAATTTTGTTGAAATAGACCAACAGCAAATGCTTCGTTTTCTCTAAAACGTCCTGAATAAGTAGCAAAATAAGTTTGTGGGTTATTCTCAAATTGAACCCATTGCCTTTTGTTATAGAAACTTACATATGGATTTGATTCTCTAACAAAGCTGAATGTTGGGTTAATTATATATCTATTAAACTTTAAAGAATTTCTGATAGGTAATGAAAACGAAACAACTCCATCCTCGCTAGCGCTTTGAGAATAGAGTACATTTGATAAACCGTAAAATAAAGTGATGAATAGTAAAAGTTTCTTCATATTATTTTATAACAGTTATTGATCCTTTTTTTTCACCTGTGTCGGATTGAATGACATAGTAATAAACGGGATTTACATTCTTAAAATCTATATTGTTTTGAGGCCAATCGCCTTGGTAATTCACGACATCCAAAACCATCTCTCCGTTTGAACTAATGATCATTACCTTTGTATTTGCATTTTTATACTCATCTGGAATATTCCAATAAGGATTCATTCCGCTTAACTTAATAATGTTCGGAATAACGCTTGATGATGCAGAATCACCATTTATTTTGAATGAAAATTCTTTACTAGCAACACAGCCAGATGCCTGAGCAATTTTTGCTTTATAAATACCTTTAACAGCTACCACATATGATGGCGATGTTTCATTAGGAATTAAGTTGCCGTTCAAATACCACTCATAAGTCGGATTTGTTGCGTCTGTAGTTATAGTGACTGTTATAGTCTCGCCTTCATTTAATTTATATCCGTCTTGAGCGTCAATACTTGCGTTGAAACTATTGCTTTTCAAATCGATGCTTCCTGTTGCTATACAACCGCCAAAATCTACGTCTACAGAATAAACACCAGACTCGTTAGTGCTATAAGTACGATTAGTAGCTCCTGCTATGGCTGCACCATCTTTTTTCCATTGATAGCTGTTACCAGATGTAGCAGTTAAAATCGTTCCTGAACCACTGGCACAAAAAGGATTTCCTAAAGATGAGTTTATTGTAATTGCAGACCCAGAAGATGATGAAGAAACGGTAACTCTATTTGAACTGAAATTCACATTCGAACATTGGCCATAATCAAGTTCTGCATAATAAACGCCTGCAGCATTTACTACTAAAGAAGACGAATTTTGACCTGAAATTAGAACATCATCCTTGTACCATTTGTATTTAATATTCGAATAGTTTGCAGGTGATGATTCTGGCACTTCAGGAGTAAGATTATCAACTGACAAAGTAAAACTGCCTCCAGAACAGAAAGTAGCAGTATTTCTATTTTGATTTATTAAAAACGAAGACACGTAATCTTTATAGAAAACTGAAAAAGAATATGACCCTGAAAAATTTTGTGCTCTCGGACTATTAATTCCGTTACTACTTACTATTCTTAAACTGTAAGTATTAGAACCTTTTAGTGTCGTAGGAATTGCGAATTTAATGGTTTGCTCTGTACCTGATAATTGAATAACATCAAGAGTAGTAGTAGCTGTTGGGTTGGTAAAACTACCAAACTCATCAGACAATTGAACAGAAAAAGTAACATTTGAAGCAAAATTTAAATATGAAAAAGTTGCTAGATATTCATTGTATTTAGCGCCATTAACAATATCTCCAGCACAAATATCTTTAAAAGGTAGTTGTTGCGGAGATATTGATGATTGCGCATAAGTATTCGATTCAGTAAAAAGGATTATGCTGAATAATAGTAAAACTTTAAAAAAAGATAAAGTAATTTTTTGAATCATATAGTGCGTGTTCTTGCTAGATCTATACGCTCAAAAAACAAGATATCTATAAATGTTTCTGAGAAATCATATTTGTAGTTTTCAATTACTTCTTTTGCTAGAATTGAAGTAGCCGCAACCGATGAAATCTCTTCACAATCGTTAGATACAGTATTTGACTCAGCCGCTATAGTAAGGCTGTCCTTGGGGGTGGACATCCCTACTATAAACTGATTAAAATTGCCGTTTTCAACAGCATTAGTATTGTTGTTTTGGTTATTAAAAGCCATAGTTAACACACACTCAGAATCAGCAGCCTCAGTAGGTTTTTCTGCTGTATTCTGTGCATATAGAGTTAACGATATAGGCGAAACCAAAAATATTATATATAAAAAATATTTTTTCGTAGATACCATTATGTCTTGATCTTTATTTGGGCCCGTAAGACGATACATAAATTGTGTCTGGGGACTTAATTAATAAAATTTACGCGTGGGAAATAAAAATCGAAACTATTTATCTATTACCGCTAGAAGCTGTGATTTTTCCTAATTGTAATCTGAAATCTGGCTTTTTAGGATTGAAGATGTCAATGAATGTTTCTTTGTTGTCACTTTGTGACATCACGTTAAAGAACACACTGTTTCCATACCAGCTTTCTAAATCTTCATTGTTAGAATTGTATTCTGTAAAGATGTTTCCATTACATAAGTTGAAATACATTTCCTCAAATTTGATTTTTTTAAGGTTGGCATCATTGATTTCAGTTTTGCTATCTAATAATACAGCAGGGTTAAATCCAGAGATTACACTTCTTTTCATTTCAAGAGAAGCATTTTCTGCTACATAAACAGCTTCTTTTACTAAACCTGCTTGAATGTCAGCTTTAATGTTTTCACTGTCGTTAACCATTGTAATATTACTTGCAACAACTAAAGTTTGTTTTTTAGTGAAATCTGTTTCACTTTTCTTCTCATAAGATTTAACCTCCATACAACGAGATCCATCTTTAGTACTAGAGAAGTAAGAAGATCTAACTGCTAAAGAGTTGAAGAAACGACATTGAACTCCTTGAGAAAATTTAAAGTCGTCGTTAACTGATTTATAAGATACGAATTTTGTAGCATTTAAGTCACCACCTAAGATTCCGAAAGAGTCTCCTCCAGCATAACTTACCATAATGTTTTCAAGAACTGTTTTGCTTCCAACACCAGCAAGAGTCAAACCGTTAAAAGTATCGGCTCCTTTTACTTTTTTACCAGCAAATTCAATTCTAACGAATCTTAAAATTCCTGAGTTTGAAGCTACATTGTCTCCTCCGTAAGTAGTCATTGAAGGATCAAGATCAAGGTTATAAGAACCTACATTTCCGAATTTGTTAATTGGTGCATCTCCAAGAATTACAATTCCACCCCAATCACCAGCTTTTTTCATACTGCGGTTTGAAGTAAATACAATTGGATCTGTTTCTAAACCATCAGCTACTAATTGAGCACCTTTTGTAACTACCAATGTTCCTTTTGTTTCGAAATCACCAATAATTACAGTTCCTGGTTCGATTGTTAAAACAGCATTGTTTGTAACATAAACGTTTCCTTGTAGAACGTAGATGTTTCTTTTTAGCAATTTGGTATTAACAGAAATATTTCCTGCCAAAATTTGGTTTGCTTCTCCATAATCAACTTTATTAGGCTTAAACTCAGTCCAGTTGTTTAACCAATTGGTGTAGCCCATAATTCCTTTCTCTTGTTGAGCATTCATACTCGCTACTGTCAAAAGAACGCAGATCAATTGAGTAATTTTTTTCATGATAAGGGGGGTATTACGGTTAATAATAAATTTGGGTATGCGTAAATGCAAAAACTCCTCTCGAGTTTTCTGAAGTTTTTCAGGACCCTCGAGAATGAGTTGTTTTTTTATTTTGTTTTTTAAGAATGCCTAGCTGGTATTCACTTAGACTTTCTCAAAAAAGATTTTAAAAAATGCTTTATTACATTTCGTTCAAATCGTTGAACTCGTGTAATGATTTCAATGTACTTTCGTAGAATAAGATTGCGGCGATTAGATTTCCTTTATCAGAGTAAGGCATCATTTTTCTTTGAAAATCTACCGTAGTATCCAAGAAAGTTGTTGTACCAACTGCCTGAGCATCTAAAACTTTTTTGTGTTCGTTATCGTCTGGAATACCTAAGTCTGCCATAGTAACACCTGGTTTAGTAACCAAAGCAATGTAAGGGAGAGTTTTAACTAATACTTTAATACGCTCGATGTATAATTCCAAAAGTTCACCCTTTTGCATACCACTCAATTCTTTTTGATCATGGTATTTTCGGATAAGAGCAGTTGTACTGATAATACTTCTTGGTGCGTTTTTAGCTTGTGCTGAAACAGCCGCAGTAGTTAAGATAAAAAAAGCACTAAATAGAATAATTTTCCCTTTCATAGATTCTTATTTTATAATTGGTTGTTGATAAAAACAAAAATATAGAAATTAACTTAAATTACAACTGTAATGGATTTTTTTTCAAAAAAATATCTTAAAAAAACCTTAAAAACCAGTGTTATGTCGAGAAAATGTGCGTTTTAACGGGCTTTTTGTTAAAAATGTTAATTAAAAATCCGTAAGATATTAACTATAAAAAATAAGATTTTGACTCTATAAATAACCAAAAAAAACCTTCGTTTGACGATTTTTGGAAAAAAATATTAACAAAAACATCTTGATATTTACTAACTTGAAGATATTTATTAACAAAATTCTGTCGAAAGTGACGAGAAAAATTTTCAAAATTCGATTTCTAAATTTGAAAATTATAACTACGAAATAATCTTATCTCTAAAATTTTTGACTACACATTTTCTTCTATCTTTGCCCAATGCAATTTTCTCAAATTTTAGGTCAAGATTATATCAAAAGCCACTTGATAAAAAGTGTCGCTTCTGGTAGAATTCCCCATGCACAATTATTCGTTGGTCCGGAAGGAAGTGGTACATTAATTACCGCCATTGCCTATGCCCAATACATTTTGTGCAACAATACCGGCGACGAAAATTCAAACGGAAACGATTCTTGTAATCTAAAGTTTGATAACATCTCTCATCCCGATCTGCATTTTATCTATCCAACTGTTACCACCGAAGATGTAAAGACAAAACCTAAGAGTTTAGATTTCATTCAGGATTGGCGCGGTTTTATTCAAGAAATGCCATACGGAGGTTTATTCGATTGGTATAAAATTTTGGGTGTTCAAAACAAACAAGGAGAAATTCGTGTAGAAGATGCACAGGAAGTTTTAAAATCACTTTCGCTAAAATCTTACGAAGGCGGCTATAAAATCATGATTATCTGGATGGCAGATAAAATGAATATAGCGACATCAAATAAACTCTTAAAACTTTTAGAAGAACCATCAGACAAAACAATGTTTATTCTGATTTCTGAAAATGAAGAAGATATTATCCAAACCATACGTTCACGTTGCCAGGTAATTCACTTTAACGGACTTCCAGAAAAAGTAATCGCTGAGGCTTTGGTTGCACAAGAAAATATAGATTCGAATCTAGCCAAAAAAATTGCGCATCAAGCACAAGGAAATTTTAATAAAGCACTTCACTTATTAAAAGAAGATGATGATGATCTTCCATTCGAGCAATGGTTTGTCAATTGGGTTCGCGCCGCTTTTAGAGCAAAAGGAAATGCTGCGGCTATTCAAGATTTAATTTCTTGGAGTGAACAGATTGCTGCGCTAGGACGCGAAAGTCAGAAAAAATTTATTCAATACTGTATCGAAATGTTCCGACAAGCCTTGATGTTAAATTACCAAGCGCAAAGTTTAGTTTACATTGAACCGAAAGTAGATAAATTTAAATTGGAAAATTTTGCTCCCTTCGTAAACGGAAATAACATTCACGAAATATTCAAAGAACTTTCAGATGCCATGTATCATATTGAAAGAAATGGAAATGCGAAAATAATCCTCACCGATTTATCAATCAAGTTGACTCGTTTAATTCATAAAAAATAATTCATAATGAACAATGTTGCCTCAATTCTACTTTTAGCTTTTCTAGCTTTAACTTTTTTACAATCAGGTTACGAAAAAATTTTTTATTGGAAAGATAATGTAGCTTGGCTTAAAGAGCATTTTGCCAAAACTCCATTAAAAAATCAAGTTCCATTAGCTCTTTTACATTTACTAATTTTAGAATTAATTTCTGGAATCTTGTGCGTTGTTGGAGGTATTCAATTATTCACAAATAACGGAAGAGAATTTGGTTTTTACGGAGCTATATTTTCATGTATTTGTTTGTTAATGATGCTTTTCGGACAAAGACTTGCAAAAGATTACGATGGTGCGAGAACCATTGTTATATATTTTATACCAGCTGTAATGGCTGTTTACTGGTTGAATTAATCAGTTTCAATTATTAAAAAGTTAGCCACAGATTTCACAGATTTTCACAGATTTTTTTTAATCATTTTAATCCGTGAAATCTGTGGCTGAAAAACAAAATTTATTATTCAAAAAATGAATCCAAAACATCCTTCAGAATCTCTAACTATTTTAACTGATTTAGTTTTACCGAGCGAAACAAATCCTTTAAACAATCTTTTCGGCGGCGAATTATTAGCCAGAATGGATCGCGCAGCAAGTATTGCGACTCGCAGACATTCACGCCGAATTGTAGTAACGGCTTCTGTAAATCACGTTGCTTTTA
Organism: Flavobacterium ginsengisoli; assembly: GCF_029625315.1. Lineage (NCBI taxonomy): Bacteria > Pseudomonadati > Bacteroidota > Flavobacteriia > Flavobacteriales > Flavobacteriaceae > Flavobacterium > Flavobacterium ginsengisoli. The sequence continues at coordinate 3,626,799 of NZ_CP121110.1, read as the reverse complement.
ACAGAGCAATTTCGCTTGGAAGCGTTGTAACCGTAGAGGCTAAAGTTTCAAGATCTTTTAAAAGTTCGATGGAAGTTTTTATTGACGTTTGGGTAGAAGACCGCGAATCTGGAAATAGAACAAAAGCCAATGAAGCTATCTACACTTTTGTAGCTGTAGACGACACTGGAAGACCTGTTGAAGTACCAGCAATTATTCCAGAAACCGAACTAGAAATCCAACGTTTTGATGCCGCGCTTCGTCGTAAACAATTGAGTTTATTGCTTGCAGGCAAAATAAAACCATCTGACGCTACAGAATTAAAGGCTTTATTTTTATAGACTGATTTTGTGACAATTTGGAACAATCAAACTTCAAAAAAGAAGTAATTTTACAAATTATAAAACTGATCAATAAAATTATAGGAGAATTTTCCTATTTTTATCCAGAAAGACAAAATAATAATTTTAGATATTTAGAAAAAAATGAGTTCAGACAAAGAAGCCAAATTAAAAGCGCTACAATTAACGCTTGATAAACTTGACAAAACCTACGGAAAAGGAACCGTAATGAAAATGGGCGACAGAGCCATTGTAGAAGTAGAAACGATTTCTTCTGGTTCATTAGGTGTTGACTTAGCTCTTGGTGTTAATGGATATCCAAAAGGAAGAATCATCGAAATATACGGTCCAGAATCTTCTGGAAAAACAACTTTGACGCTTCACGCGATTGCAGAAGCTCAAAAAGCAGGCGGTATTGTCGCCTTTATCGATGCTGAGCACGCATTTGATAGAAATTATGCTGAAAAATTAAATGTTGATATCGAGAACTTAATCATTTCTCAACCAGATAACGGAGAGCAGGCTTTAGAAATTGCCGAAAACTTAATTCGTTCTGGAGCTATAGACATTGTTGTAATTGACTCTGTTGCAGCCTTAACACCAAAAAGTGAAATTGAAGGCGAAATGGGAGATTCTAAAATGGGGCTTCACGCACGTTTAATGTCTCAAGCTTTAAGAAAACTTACTGGAACTATCAGTAAAACAAATTGTACCGTTTTCTTTATCAACCAGCTTCGTGAAAAAATTGGTGTTATGTTCGGAAATCCAGAAACTACAACTGGAGGTAACGCACTTAAATTTTACGCTTCTGTACGTTTAGATATTCGTCGTTCTGCACAAATTAAAGACGGTGAAAATGTAATTGGTAACAGAACTAAAGTTAAAATTGTTAAAAACAAAGTAGCACCACCTTTTAAAACTGCCGAATTTGACATTATGTACGGAGAAGGAGTTTCTAAAACGGGTGAAATCTTAGATCTAGCTGTTGAATTTGATATCGTTAAAAAAGCAGGATCTTGGTTCAGCTACGGCGATACAAAACTAGGTCAAGGTCGTGATGCAGTTAAAACTTTAATTAAAGATAATCCAGAACTTGCTGAAGAACTGGAAATTAAAATTAAAGAACACATAAAAGAATTGGCAAATACTTAAAAAATAAGTCAAAAAAAGACTATTAAAAAGCCGAGAAGATTTTTACAATCTCTCGGTTTTTTTGTTTTTAAAAATAAGATGAAATTTTGACGCAACCTTTCTACAAAATCTTCATCTATTAAAAAAACAGTGTACCATTGATACTGCCATATATCAATATTGGTATTTTTTTAGAATTTACTTTGGTTGGTTATTTGAGTAAAAACCCGTTAGCTTTCTTCATCTAGCGGGTTTTATCAATTTTTTATTTTTTTTAAATTTCACACGCAACCTTTTTAGTTTTTCTTCATCATAATAATATGGCATTAACTTGAGTTTTTAGTTAAACTATTTATTATCAACCATTAATATTTTTAACCATGAAAGAAAAAATAGAATTGTTGTACAATAAAAACCGAAGAAAAACCAAATTAAGATTTAAAAAAGTACTGCGTTTTATTTCAGAAAAAATAATTCACAGATAATAAACTTTTGAATAAAAATAGGGGGTTTTTAATTCAAAGAAAAGCCAGTAGACTGATTAAGTCTACCGGCTTTTGTATTTTACATAATGTTTTTATGGTTATTCCTTTTGATAATCCATTAAACCATTATAAATCATATTCCTAACTTGATCTCGTAATTCTTTTCTGTTGTCGCTTGTTAATTCTTTTGTTTCTACGAAAGGCAAAATTCTAGCACGCATCTTTCCTGGACTTCCACTCAAAAAAGTATATGAAAAACGCTCTTTATTATCTGGATAAACAATCGGCACAATCGGAATCTGATGATCGATTGCCAATCTGAATGCACCGTCTTTAAACTCGTCCAGCAAAATACTTTCGTCATCTGGAACTCCACCCTCTGGGAAAATGCAAATACTTAGACCTTGATTTAATCTACTCTGAGCTCTTTTAAAAACTTCATTTTTACTTTTCGAAGAATTTCTATCAACCAAAATACAAGTTCTCTTGTAGAAAAATCCAAAAAGCGGAATCTTTACCAGCTCCTTCTTTCCAACAAAAACAAAAGGATTTTTAATTATAGCCAACGTAAGCATAATATCGGTCATCGAGGTATGATTGGCCACGATCATGTAACTTTTGCCTTTAATAAGCTTCTGTTCCCGTTTTACGGTATAAAAGAAACCCATTCCGAAAAGGATAAATTTAGCCCAAATGCGAGCCATTTTAAAGAAATATGGATATCCTTTCTCAGAAAGAATAGAAACGACCAGAAAAGGGAACATAATGAGTATCGGAATGGCCATCAAAACATAAAACCAAACTCTCCAAAGAATCCAAAAAGCAATTTTAAATATTTTCATAGCTTCAAAAGTAGTAAAACCGAAATGAATATTATAAAGATTTTTTCTTAGTCATCGCTTATTTTAACGCAAAGAACGCAAAGGATTTTCGCAAAGTTTTTGAAGCGATTATTGTGAAGGTTTGCTTTGCGATAAGTTCGCAAAGCTCTATCTATAAATTGTTAACGACTCTTCTAATACCATTTTTTAAAAGAATTTCATTGAAATTTATGAGTAAGCCAAGTTTAAAATTTCCTAGTCTTAAATAGCTTAATGTTTGAGCTAAATGATTAACAGTAAGAGATTCCACACTTTTTATCTCGATTAACAATTTGTTTTCCGCAAGTATATCAATGCGGTATCCACAATCTAGCTTAACTTCTTCAAAAACTAACGGCAAAGATTTTTCTTTTTCAACAAAAAGTCCACGTTGCTTAATTTTATAAAACAAACATTCTTTATAAACATTTTCCAATAATCCTGGTCCAAGTTTTTTATGAATTTCAATGGCTAGTCCAATTACAATATTTGATATTTCGTTTTCTGTCATAATTAAAAAACGTTAAATTTATAAATATTTTCTTATATTTTATAAACAAAGCTTTGCGGACTTATTGCAAAGCAATTTCTTAAAGAATTAAAACTTCTTTACTTTGCGAAAACCCTTTGCGCTCTTTGCGTTAAAAAACTACAAACTTTGTAGTTAAAAAAAACATCACGACATTTGCATTTCAGAAAAAACGAGAATGGCAAAAATACTTACTGGTGTTCAAAGCACAGGAACACCGCATTTAGGAAATTTATTAGGAGCAATTATTCCGGCAATCGAGTTATCAAACGACCCAACAAATGAATCTTATTTGTTTATCGCCGATTTGCATTCAATCACACAAATTAAAGACGGAAAAACTTTAAGAGAAAACACTTATAGCACTGCTGCTGCATGGCTTGCTTGTGGTTTAAATCCTGAAAAAGTTACTTTCTACAGACAATCTGATGTGGTTCAAACTACAGAATTGACTTGGTATTTAAGCTGTTTTTTTCCGTTTCAAAGATTAACATTAGCGCACTCTTTCAAAGATAAGGCGGATCGTTTGGACGATGTTAACGCTGGACTTTTCACTTATCCGATGTTAATGGCTGCCGATATTTTATTATATGATGCTGAATTTGTTCCTGTTGGAAAAGATCAGTTGCAAGCATTTAGAAATTACTCGCGATGTCGCGGCTCGTTTCAATCACCAAATGGGTGAAACATTTGTTCTTCCTGAAGCAAAAATTCAAGAAAACATCATGTTGATTCCAGGAACGAACGGAGGAAAAATGAGTAAATCTGCAAATAATATTATCAATATATTCTTGGATGATAAGACTTTACGTAAACAAGTTATGAGTATTGAAACTGATAGTACACCTCTTGAAGCACCAAAAAATCCAGATACTTGCAACGCTTTTGCTATTTATTCTTTATTAGCAAATAAAGAGCAAACTGCGCAAATGAGAGCAAACTATTTAGGTGGAAACTATGGTTATGGTCATGCGAAACAAGCTTTGTTTGAATTGATTACTGAAAAATTCAAAACAGAAAGAGAGAAATATAATTACTACATCAACAATCTCGAAGAAGTAGATGCTTTATTGAAAAAAGGCGGCTGCAAAAGCTTCTGTAATTGCCGATGGTGTTCTAGCAAAAGTTAGAGAGATTTTAGGATTTCAAAAATAATTTATAAAACCTAACAGAATTTTAAATCTGTTAGGTTTTTTTAAATTTAATTTCAAAAACGGCTTTTATACTTTTCATAGTTTTGCTTATAACTTCTGCCAATTGGAATTGCATAATTTTCGATTATTAACTCCGTATTGCCAAAAGCTTTAACTTCTTTTAAATTAACTAAAAAAGAACGGTGAACACGCAAAAAACCTTTCGATTCTAAAACCTCCAAATCACTTATTTTATATTTTGCAATGATTGGTTTTCCTTCTTTTAAAACCACTTTGACGTCATTGGCCTGACTTTCAAAAAATAAAATCATTTTGAGTAAAATTTTATATTGAAGTCCTTTTGATTTCAACAATATAAATTCATCTTCTTTACTTTCAGTATTTTCCCTTAAAACACGCTCAACAGCTTTAAAAAAGCGTTCGAATGTTATTGGTTTCAATATATAATCAACCGCTTCAAGTTCAAAACCTTCTATTGCAAATTCTCTGTATGCGGTTGTAAATATAGTTTTGGGTCTGTTTTTTAATGATTTCAAAAAATCTATTCCAGTTAAATCTGGCATTTGAATATCTAAAAAAACCAAATCAACGGTTTTAGACTTTGTCAATTTGTAAGCCTCTAAAGCATTTCCAGCGGTGCCAACCAAATGCAATTCTTCTATTTTAGAAATATGATTTTCTAAAAGTTTAATTGCAAGTGGTTCATCATCAACTATAATACAATTAATTTTCATTTGCTGGAATTATTATTTCTACACTAAAGAGATTGTCTTGATTTTGAATTAAATTGGAACTTCGACCTCCGTAAATAATTTTTAATTGTTCCTGAATTATCTTTAAGCCTAAACTTTTTTCATTGTTATTTTCTTTCGGAACAAAAGAATTCTCAATCTTAAAAATCGTTTTTTCGGCATCCGTTTTAATTAAAATTGAAATAAAAATATTTCCGGAAATGCTTCCTGCTCCATGCTTAAAAGCATTTTCTACTAAAGATAAAAACAATAAAGGCGGAACAAGATTTAAAGCACTAATTTCCTCCGTAATTTTAAGTTCTAACCTAGAATCATATCTCAGTTTTTCTAATTCGGCATAATCATGAATTACTTTCAATTCATCAGAAATCGGAATTAATTTTTTCTGGCCTTTATACAAGATATAATCCAAAATATTTGAAAGACGGCTTATCGACTCAGATGTTTTATCAGAATCAATAATTGAAAGCGAATAAATATTATTTAGCGTGTTGAATAAAAAATGTGGATTTAATTGCGTTTTTAAGGCGTTTAATTCTAATTCTGCCTTTTCTTTGAGTATTTGTACCGAATATTGTTTTTCGTTCCTTAAATCAAACATAAATGCTACGGAAACAAAAACAAAACAAGCCGTCACGATTGGAACTACGTAATAGCAGAACAAATAACTCAAATCTGTCAAAATACTTATTAAATTGTCTTGAGGTTCATTTATAAAAAAAGGTTCGGCAACATAAATCGCAAAAATTCTATTTAAAACAGAAAATAAATAAATACAGGCAATTATTGAAATAACAAATAAAAAATAATGCTTTTTATAGAACATCTTTTTTATTAAAAAGAAATAAATAAAATTGGAACATAATATTTGAAAAATCAAATGACTCAAATCATACGGAATGATCATAGAAAAAAGCGGATGCTCATATTCAGCATAAATTTTGGCTTCCCCAATTAAAAAAAAAAGAAGCCAAAAACAAATCTGAAAGACGACACTTTGCTTCACGTTATGGTTTAAATTACTCTTTATCATGCTTCAAAAATAGGTAATTGGGGTTCATTTTTTATAAGTTGATTGTAAACAGCTTAATTTTGATGATGAACTGCAAATAATGTCATTGAAATATGAATTTAAGTTATTCAAACATCAAAACTGACTTTACAAATACCATTAAAAAATCTGAAAAAATTCGCTATAGTTTTGCCGAAAAAAACGAATGAATTCTCAAACATCTGAAAAATTTCTTGGCCTAGATCATTTGCGCTCTTTAGCAATTTTAATGGTTCTATTATATCATTATCGCATGTTTCAACATCCAGATTGGGTTGATAAATATGGGCAATTTGGCTGGACTGGTGTAGATTTATTTTTTGTTCTTAGCGGGTTTCTCATTTCAAAACAGCTTTTTGAACAACTTAAATTCTCAAGCAACATTCGCTTCAAAGAGTTTTATATCAAACGCTTTTTCAGAATCATTCCGGCTTATGCTTTAACCCTGTTTCTTTATTTTACTTTTCCTTTTTTTAGAGAAAAAGAAGCTCTGCCTCCATTTTGGAAGTTTATCACTTTTACTCAAAACATCGGACTTGATCTTCTCCATTTTGGAACATTTTCTCATGCTTGGTCTTTATGCATAGAAGAGCAATTTTATTTAATTTTTCCCATAATTCTTCTGTTATTTTTAAAATTCAAAAAAGTATCCTACATCAAATATTTTCTGCTTTTTCTCTTGTTATTCACTTTGTCTTTAAGAATTATTTCATGGCAGTTGCTAATAGTTCCAAACCTAAATAGCTCAGATTTATGGAGAATCTGGTATATGAAAATTTATTACCCAACATACACCAGATTAGATGGTTTAACAATTGGAATTAGTATTGCATTCTTCTATGAATATTCCAAGCGTTTCAAAAATTTCGTTAATTCATATGGCAATCAATTATTCTTAATTGGGTTAATAATTGTTGGTTTTTCATTTTGGATTTGCAGTAATCAAATTTCACAATTAGCATCAACGGTTGGATTTACAACTGTTTCAATTGGCTATGGATTGATTGTAATGTCTGCCATTTCAAAATCTTGCTTTTTATACCATTCAAAATCGATTTTATCGACTCAACTCGCATCACTTTCCTTTTCTATCTATCTCACACACAAAGGAATTATTCACTTAACTCAAATAGTTCTGCAAAAATTAAATATTGATAACGAAGGACAAATCGCTCTGCTCATCTGTTTTATAAACTGCATTATAATCAGCTTATTTATTAAATATTTAGTAGAAAAACCTTCTTCAAAAATTAAAAATTATATGCTAAAAATTAAATCTTAAAAACATGAAAACAGCAATTACAATTTTATTATCATTCATTTCTTTAAACTTTACTTTTGCTCAACAAACATTAAAAGATCAAGAAGAAATACATCAAATACTAAATGCATTTATGCAAAGTATCGCAAAAAAAGATTCTATAACTTTTAATAGTTTGTTTTTTAAAGAAACCGTGAATTGGATTAGTGTAATCAAAGAAAAAAGTCAAGCCAAAAGACTCGAAGCTAAGCCAACAATCACAAAAAATTATTTTACTGGCACATACAGTAGCTTTATTCAATCTATTCTGCAAAGCAAAAAAAGTGAGGAAAAGTTTGAAAAGATAATTATTCAAAATGACGATGTTATTGCCAGTGTTACATTCGATTACAGTTTTTGGTCAGAAGATTCGATGACAAATTGGGGTGAAGAATACTGGCAATTAATTAAGATTAATGGAAAATGGAAGATAACAAGCGTTCTTTTTTCTATTGAAATTTCTAAATATTATCCTAAATCTTAATTTCAAAACAATGTTTCTTAAAAAACGCTGATCATTTTAAAATGGTCAGCGTTTTTCTTTTAAAGTTCTTTTTACTTTTTGTAACTTTAAGTATATTAATCATTTAAAAAAACAAAGATGGATAAGTATATTGAAGATTATAATGTTCCACCGTATGTATTTCAAATCCTAAACATCGTTTTTGGATTATTGGCGATCTATATTTTATACCGATTGTACAAACATTTTACAAAAAAATAAATATAAGATTTTCTGCGTTAAATTGACTCAAAAAGTTTTCCAGGAAGTGGCCTAATGACTCCTTTTAATTCCATCCCTATGAGAATTCCAGAAAGTTTAAAAATTGGAATTTCGCATTCTATTGCAATGATGTCTAATAATTCTTTTCCAGCCTTTTGAAGAAAATCATAAATCTTTTGTTCATCTGCTTCTAATTCTACAAAAAGCTGTTTCTGAATGCTTTTGGGATTTTCTTTAATATCCCAATTTAGCATATAGATTAAATCTGCTGCACTTGTCAGTACGTTCGCTTTCTGAGTTTTAATCAAATTATTACAACCTTGACTGTATTTATCGGTGACTCTCCCAGGCACAGCAAAAACATCACGATTGTACTCATTTGCCATATTTGCAGTAATCAAAGATCCTCCTCTATCGGCAGATTCAATTACAATTGTTGCTTCAGTCATACCAGCAACAATACGGTTTCTACGAACAAATTTTTCTTTATCGGGATTTGAATCACTCCAAAACTCTGTTATAAATCCACCATTCTCCTCCATTTTTGCCATGTATTTTTTATGCGATCGAGGATAAATTTGATTCAGGCCATGAGCCAAAACGCCAATTGTTTGCAAATTATAATCTATAGCCGCTTGATGTGCTACAATATCAACACCATACGCAAACCCGCTCACAATTACTGGATCTAACGGAGCTATTTCTTCAATCAACTTTTTGCAGAAATCGGTTCCGTAAGAAGTGATTTGTCGAGTGCCAACAATACTAATTATTTTTCTGTTTTTAAGATCTATGTTTCCTGCTGTAAAAAGCAAAATTGGAGCATCAAAACAATGTTTAAGTCTTTCTGGATAGCTTTCATCTTGAAAAAAAGAAACCTGAATAGTATTGTTTTTAATGAACAATAATTCTTTCTCCGCCCTTTCAAATATTGTTTTGTCCTTCAAATTCTTCAACAAAACAGATCCAATACCGTCAACCGCCGCCAGCTGAGAATTTTTGGCTTTAAAAATGTCTGAAGCCGATCCAAAAGAGTGGAGCAGTTTTTTGCCTAAAATATCACCCACTCCATCAACTTTCAACAAGGCAAGTAAACTAAATAAATCCTGATCGGTCATCTTTTTAAAACATTATGTAAAATAGAAAAAATAATTTTGATTTTTTGAATCGCAAATATCATTAAAACAAAGTTATTTCTTGTTAAAATATAATCTAATTTTTCTAAAACGAAACCCACACACAGAAACTAAAGAGCTAAATATTTGAAAACGAATTGTATAAAAATAATTCTGAATTGTTAATAAAAATTGTGAATAAAATTTTGATAACTATACACGATGCATAACTTTGTTAGTATGAAAATCGAAGTATATATCTCACAGTTATTGTATCGTTATCAGTGTGTAACGGTTCCAGGATTTGGTGCATTTTTAACCGAAACTCACTCAGCGCAACTGAATGAAAGCACTAATTCGTTTTTTCCTCCAAAAAAAACCATTTCTTTCAACAGTCGTATCAAAAATAACGACGGTTTGTTAGCAAATCATATTGCTCAAGCTGAGAAAACATCTTACGGTTTTGCAGTTAGCGCAATTGCTTTTGAGGTTTTAAATTGGAAAAAAACTTTGGAAGAAGGTGGCGTAATCCTTTTAAAAAATATTGGAGAATTGCGCTTAAATTCAGAAAGCAATATAATTTTCAGACCAAACGATCAGACCAATTATTTGGCGACTTCTTTTGGATTAAGTCCTTTTGTTTCTCCGATGGTGAAAAAAGAGGTTTTCGAGAAAAAGATCGAAAAGATTGCGAGCAAAAGAAAAAGATGCCACTTTATTATACGAAAATGAAGAAGAAACCAAATCTTCAAATCGATTCTTACGTTATGCCTGCAATTCTTGTTTTAGGACTTGGAATTACAGGAAGCATTGGTTATCCTTTGTACCAAAATCAAATTGACAATCAAACACTTGTTGTAGAACAAGCTGTTCAGAAAAAAGTACAAAACAAAATTCAAGAAGCAACTTTCTTTATCAAAAGTCCGCTTCCAGCTGTAACTCTTTCAGTAGATTCTACTGCTGTCGAAACTGTTGAACCAACAATGCCATATCACATTATGGCAGGCGCGTTTAGAAGTGAGCAAAATGCTAGAAAAGCTTATAACCAACTAATTAAAGATGGTTTCAAAGCGAGAATGCTCAAAGAAAACAAACACGGTTTATTTCCTGTTTTGTACGGAAGTTATGCTACAATGAAAGAAGCTGAACAAGCTCAAAAAGAAATACAAAAAGGCGAAAATCCACAAGCTTGGATTCTGGTAGAAAACCTATAAAATACTTTTAATCCTGTTCTTTCGAACAGGATTTTTTTTTGCCTTTTTCTGATTGAATCAAATTTGGAATTGGCCTGAATATTTCTTTCAGCCATTACAAGTTCCACGCGAAACATTCCTGCCGACTTATTCGTTGTCTTTGGAAAACAAAAATCGCAACAACCTCATTCTCTGAAGAACTTCAAAAACAAAAGATAAAAAAAACATAGAAGAATAATATTGCTCTGCAGAAATTAAAATTGACACAAATAACTCAAGAAAAAGTAACTTGAAAAGCACTTCTTGCCATTTAATACAAAAGCCCGATTTCTAAACGAATCGGGCTTTTTGTTTATCGTGAAACAATTTTTGCGTCTTGCGATAGAATTTCTTTTTCCAATTGATATTTTAATAACATCTAAGGCGCCTATTATTATCGCCTAAATTGTAAAATGACATTCATCTTTAAAATTCCCTTTTTTATTCGTACTGATGATTTCCAATTGATATCAAAATATCAAAACAAAAGTATTTAGTAAGATACCTATACTTCTTTCCTAGACTTCTCGCATTATTTTATCTAAATAAAATAAATTTATAAAATAAATATTACATTATTTAACAAATAAAACCATAAAAATAATCTTTTTCTTATATTTTATCATTATAATTACATCTATAATCCTAAATAGTTGCATAGAATATTAACCTTTAAATGCCAAAATATGAGAAGAAAAATTAAGAATGCCGCAAGATTTATGATTGTCTTTTTAATTCTTGCTACTTCTATCAAGTGTCAAAAAGATGACAATGATGTAGGACAGACAGATGCTAAAATTATGCAATCTGCCAAAGTATGGTTTAAAAACTATGAAGCAAAAGGTGAAAATTTTGCTTTACTTAAGAACTTAAATTACAATTGGAATGATGCAGAAATTACAAATTCAAAAGATGGAACACAAACAATTATAGTTCCTATAATTGAAGTAAAAAAAGATCAAACAGAGCTTTGGGAACAAAAATTGTATATTTATAAACTATCCGAAAACAATTACGAAGCGATGGTCTTTGAAATATATCCAGATGCAGATAATTTATCAATTAATAGTCCTTCTTTTAATGGCTATATAGTAGGGTGGGATTTAAAAAAGGGTTTTGTAAAAACTGCTAAGTTCGAAAACAATAGACTTATTGAAAATGGTGTTCTTACCTTAGCCCTTAAAAACAAACAAACTACAGGTAAAGCCCCTTCAAATCAAGTCGCCTGTCCTGCCGGAATAGAATGTGACGTAGATGGAGGAGGAACTACAGATACAGGTATACAATTAAAAGAAGTTGTAGTAAACAATAATTATCAAAATCCTTCGGGAGGAGGAGGTATTATTTACAATGGCACAGGTGGTACTAATCCAAATTACTCAGATGCTGGTTCTTATACCAATCATGGTACAGGTACAGGTTCTGGTTCTGAAGGTGGAGAAGATCAAAATGGAAATTCAACAGATCCTTGCGGACAAATGAAAGCATTAATAGACGTTACAAAAACAGGAAATATGAAACCTAGTATTGATTGGTTAAAGGGAAAAGTAATGGCTTCTGTCAATAGATTGGAACACGGTGTTGAAGTAAAAAAACTCATGAATCCAGATGGGACTTACAGGTATGAGTATAATCAGATATCATCACTAGATGAATTTTCAGTTCCATTATCAACAGGCTCTTCATATATTGGTGGAGCACATTCTCACCCAAAAAATGGCTATGCAATGTTTTCTTTTGGAGATGTAAAATTTTTAAGAAATGCTTATAATGATGCATCTCCAAGCAGAAAAGAAGATGTTTTTTGTATAATGGTCGCCAAAGATAAAGCCGGGAATGTAAATACTTATTCTATAAAAGTTAACGATTTTGCGTTATTAGACAGTAAGGTAAATTCAGTCTGGAATAATCCAAATTTAAATGATAAGTCAGAAAAAGAAAAATTAAAAAAAATACATGATGAACAGGCTGTATTATATGATGAAAGCGGAGGAGCCTTAGAAGAAAGTTTTCTCAAACAATTTGGCGCTTTTGGCATATCCATTTATAAAGCAGATCCATTATTGACTAAATGGAGCAAATTAGAACTTAATCCAACTACAAAAAAAGCAAATCTTGTACCTTGTACTTAACAATAATAAAATGATTATGAAAAACTATATTAATTTTTTAGCAGTATTTTTTATTTTTTAAATAGCTGTTCGGGACAAAGTCAGATATTAGACATAACAACACCAAAAGAAGGATTTGTCGGCATAAGAGGCGCATATTATAAAGATACAAAAAATGTGTTAAACGGGTATGATGGCACTTATGTGTATACCAATGGCAATACATCCTTGAAAATAAAACTCCAGAAAAATATAAAGACTTCTATGAATGGTGCTTATTATGAAGACTTAATTGTTGGAGAATACCAATTAATTGAAAATGGAATTGAAAAAGTCAACACATTAAGTAGATTAACTCCGACAAGCAACAGTAATAATATAAGTGGCAAAAGGGTTCTGACAGGTACTGTATTAGGCTGCGATGATTGCTCAACAGATGAAAAACGCCTTAGACTAGGTTTTAGTGATGAACTGTCTCCTCAAGTAGGAGAAATTGATATAAGAAAAACTACTGTCAATGGAAAACCTGCAATTATCGCAGAAATTTGGTATACGGGACCAATGGCTGTTAGGGAAGGCCAGCCAAAACCAAAGCCAGCAATTATAAAAGGCGGTAAATATTTGATGATAAAACAATAGCCTATATATAAAATCCTCAAGTATTACTGATACTTGAGGATTAAAAAATGGAACCTATGAAAAATAGACGCTTACCATTCTATTTTTTATTCTGCTAAACAGCACCTGTGGACAATCTGGAGAGGTTTTCATTTCAACAATAACATCATCTGGCAATAAACAGATGAAATTATTTTTGGCGCCATAGCAAGATTTAATAGATAGAATTGTATGTCCTACTTTGGCGACACAAATATTACCTACTAAATCCATGATTCTAAACAAACAGTAGATTACCAAGAACTTGACAAAGCAATTTTCGCCATTTAACATAAAAGCCCGATTTCTAAACGAATCGGGCTTTTTGTTTATCGTGAAACAATTTTTGCGTCTTGCGATAGAATTTCTTTTCCGGACTGATAAACCGTCAACACTGCAGGTGGCGAATCTTTCTGACCCAAAACAATAAAATAACATCTATACTTGAAATTGCCTTTTTTAAAATCAAAATAATGATTTCCTCCTGTTCCGTCTGCAACAAAAACTCCTTTTTCTATTATAAGATCTGGATTTTCAGTCATTTCCTGTTTGATGGACCATGAAGCGTAACGATAATTATCATTTCCTAAATCATCAATTCTAATTCTGAATTTGGATGTTTCCAGAATTGCAACAGGTTTTTTAAATTTTGAAAGTGAATTATTTACTGCATTTTTCTGCTTTGCGATTAGTTCATTTTTCATTTTCAGTTCTTCATCAGATTGATGATTGATACTGATGATTCTTCCATCTGTATCGATCCACATATCTCCTCGATTGAGCATAATTCCCCTCCATCCTACTTCTGACCAATCTTTTGCAGGATCCGATTTTGTTATTTTTTCAACCAGAACTTTATCAAAAATTTGATTATATCTTTTTACAAAATCGGCCTTATCCTTTACTGACGGAATTGGATATTCTCTCTTGAACGGAAATTTTATTCGCTTTGCAATTGCTTCTTTATCGCCTGTTTTCACTTCCAAAATAAACTTCGAAATAAATTTCTGGTATTCTGGTTTCAAATCCTGAGCAATCAAAAACGAAGAATTAAACACCAAAATTGTTAGCAATATTTTAAATGTTTTCATGTCAAAAATAATTTAATGCGTTAGAAATTAGATTTTTGAAAAACAGAAAACAGTGTTTCACGTAGGACGCTTCAGAAATTAATTTATGCTCGCTTTAAACATTTTCAATTCGTCCCAAGTAAATTCATCTCCATATTTTTCTTTCAAAGGACTCAAAGATTCTTCTTGATAAAACTGGAACGCTTCACGCAAGGCCAAAATTTTATCATACGGAAGAACATCAGTAATTTCGATTTTCTTCGACTGAATAAGTCTTATCAAATGGCCTTCGATAGTTTGAACATTCAATTTACGCATTCTCGCAATATCTTCAATAGAATTTTTATCCATCCACAAATCGTACGTTTCTTCGACTGTCGTTTTTTTAGCCGTTTTAAGCTCGTTTTTCTCTGTCTTAGCTGATTTGTATCGAACAACGGGTTCTTCTGTTCTAAAAATGTCTGTATTTGTCGTTTTCAGCTCTTCTCTTATCCTTTCCGTTTTGTTCGCTTTGTAATTTTTAATATTTGGCGACGTCAGCTTTTCTTTACTGATTTCTTCGCCGGCAACAACAACTTCGATCAATAACTTGGCTTTCATCAATCGCAAAACGGCTTTGGTTTGAAGATCTTCTAAAAAATTAAGTTCCTCATAGAACTCTTTAACTTTTTTAAATCTTTGAATTTCAGCCATTTTGTAGATTAGATCATCGACCAACTTATCCATTTGTTTGAAGAAATAATCGTAGGCCGCATCTACCCTTTCTTTCACAAAAAACAAATCGACCGTTTCTTTGATGAAAATTTTATTGAGTTGCGAAATGAATTTCTGCGAAGGATCTAAAAGCTGCTCCATAATTTCCATGCGCTTGTGTGCCCAAACTGCATGTTTCGTTTTTTCGGAGCCAGCGACATTTTCGTTATAACTAAAACGATGATTTCGCCATTCTTGCGCCAATTCTCCCCAATTAAAACTGTTTATCAAATAGTTATGAATAAAATTTTTGGTTTCGAAGTGAAGCGCTTTCTCCAAAGTCTCTTCTGTCGCTCTATTCAAAGCGTAATCCATCACATCTTGATCGTTCGAAATGCCATTCATCTGCATCGGAGAAAGCAAAATAAGCCCGTTTAACGAACGCAAACGCGAAAGTGCTACATAGGCCTGCCCAGGAAGAAAAACTTGCGATACATCGAGCGCTGCTTTGTCAAAAGTTAAACCTTGGCTTTTGTGCACCGTAATAGCCCAAGCCAACTTGATTGGGTAATGCGCAAAAGTTCCCAAAACCTCTTCTTCGATATCTTTGGTTTGTTCGTTGACTTTGTAGCGGATATTTTTCCATTCGTACTTTTCAACTTCAAGCGTCATGTTCTCTTCTGGAAAGTGAACAAAGATTTCTTCTTCAGAAAGAGATTTGATTACGCCCATCTTTCCGTTAAAATATCTTTTCTCAAAAGACAAATCATTTTTGACGAACATGATCTGTGCGCCCACTTTTAATTTCAGTTCTTCCTCGACAGGAAATATCTTTTCTGGAAAATCTCCCACCACAAATGGCGTATACACATATTCTTTACCATCTAAATCACTGATTGACTGTGAGTTGATAGAATCTGCTTTGGCATTATGTGTCGTAAGTGTAATATATCCTTTGTTCTCTTTGAAATCAAAATCTGGCTTAACATACTGATTTAGAATGGCTATGTCTTCTGGAGTGATCTGATTATTTCGAAGATTGTTCAAAACCGAAATAAAAGCATCGTCTGTCTGGCGATAGATTTTTGACAATTCAATATAAATTGGCGGATACGTTTGGAGAACATGAGAATGAAAAAAGAATTTCCCTCGGTAATAATTTTTCAGTGTTCGCCATTCTTCATCACGAATAACCGGCGGCAATTGCGGCAAATCTCCAATAAACAAAACTTGGACTCCGCCAAAAGGCTGTGTGTTTCTTCGAACGGTTTGCATCATGAAATCGACAGCATCTAATAAATCGGCCCGCATCATACTGACTTCATCAATAACCAGAAGCTCCATGTTTTTGATAACATTTCGCTTGACATTATTCATTTTGAAATGGCGACGAAGTGATTCCTTGTTTTCAAACTTTACCGTTTCCGTAAATTGTGCGCTCGCTTCGTACGACGGAATAAAAGCAGAAAATGGAAGTTGAAACATGGAATGGATTGTTACTCCTCCGGCATTCAAAGTCTGCGATTCCTGTTGGTGCAACGACCACAGTATTTTTATGCGTTGTTGCGATGATTTCACGCAAAAGCGTAGTTTTTCCAGTACCTGCTTTTCCCGTAAGGAAAATAGATTTTTGAGTCTGATTGATGAATTGTAAAGTATAAGTTGCCGCTTCTGAAACGTTCTGCATTGGGCTTGTATTAAAAAAATAAAATTACCGCATTTTTATAAAAAGAAAAAACCTAAATCGCAGTTGATTTAGGTTTTCAGTAATTTAGTTAGTTTGGTAGTTTTTATTTTTTTGCTTCGCCTTCTTTTGTTTCAGTTGCTGGTTTTGCATCTGCTTTAGGCTCTGCTTTGTATTTGTCGTTTAATGCTTTTACAATATCTTTTGTGATATCGTATTTCTCTTCAGCATACAAAATTGATGCAGCATCTCCTGTTCCGTAGATGTAAGAGTAACCATTTTTCTTTCCGTAGTCTTTAATGAATTTTTTAACTCCACTAACAAGAGAATCCATTTCAACACCACTTTCTTGTTGTAATTGTTGTGCTAATGCTTGTTGTGCATAACCTAATTGCTTGCTCTCTTTTTTGCAATTCAGCTCCTCTTTGCTGTGCCCAAGCTTGACCGTTTGCTTGTGCCTGGCTTTGAAAATTAGCGGCGTCTTGTTTAAAACGTGAAATCTCAGCTTGTAATTGTCTACCTTTTTCTTCCGCTTGAGCTTTGTACTTTGCCTCTAAATCTTTTGCCTCAGTGTATTCTTTCATTAAAACCGAAGTATCCACGTAAGCTGTTTTTACTTCCTTTACCTCTGCTGTTTTATTACAAGAAACTGCGAAAACTGAAAGTGCGATAATAACTAATGCTTTTTTCATTTTTTTAAATTCTATTTTTTTAAGTATTGAAGACAAAAATATAAAAAAATCAATAGCATCAGCATAAAGTTTAAAAAATGCGCAAATTTTATGATATTGTTTTTATTTATCGAAAAAATAATACCAATAATTCAACTTTATAACATAAAAACCATTGTTTTTTATCATTTTTTTTAATCAAAAAAGCTATTTCTTCATGTTTTTAAGAAATAGCTTTTTATTTATTATTTTGAACTCTATTTGTTCTTTAGAACATAAATATGCGATGAATATTCTTTTGTGTTTTTTGCTTTCAAATTTGATTTCAAACCAACGAAAAAAGCTTTAATATAATTCATCTTTCCCGTTTTGTATTTTTCGGACAAAAGGCTCACGTAAAACGAATCAAACTTCATTGGAAGGATTTTTTCCAATTTCATATCAACCCTTTCAAAAAGCACTTGGATTGATTTTTTTGAAAAATGCCAAAAGTGAATTGGCACATCATAAGTCTGCCCAAAAAGTTTGATAGTGATTTGCGTCAAACGATTTATAGTTTGGAACCGCAACAATTAAAGTTCCAGTTGGTTTTAATAAACGCTTCAATTCTTGAATCTGAAGTTCTAAATCTGGAACGTGTTCCAAAACATGCCACATTGTAATTACATCCAAAGAATTACTTTCTAAAGTGCTAGTTTCTTCAACAAATGAAATTCCTTTTTCTTTCGCAATATTTTTTGCTCGATCGCTTGGTTCTACCCCAATGGTTTCCCAACCATCATTTTTTGCTGTTAGAAGAAAATCTCCAGTTCCAGCTCCAATATCCAAAAGTTTTCCTTTTTTCGATTGCTGGCTATTGATTAGATTCAATTTATTCTTAAGCGCAATATTTTTTACAAAATGATATGCTTTTTCAAATAACGAACGTTTGTTATCTGTATGCGAAATATAATCTTCGCTTTCGTAGTATTTGCCTAAATTTTGAAGTTCGGGCTGCGGAGAAGTAATTAGCATATCTAATTCTTCATCGTAATACAAATCAAAAATTTCTTTTGAAACAGAATGGTCTTTTACCGTAAGAAAGTGTTTTTTGTTTAAAACGTTCATTTTTTAAATTTATAGATATTTGGGTTTAATTTATAGCAAATCCTAAAAACGAAATTTTATCGCTTTTAGGATTTTTGTTTTTTTCTTTTATTCTTCTAAACTCTTTTTGATTTCTTCAAAATTGATAATTCAATACAATTGCAAATCTACTTTATTCAGCCTCTTTACAAATTAATATCCTTTTCAAATTTGATTTTCTTTCCATCTGAAACGGCTAATAATTCAAATTATTTCAAAAAAAATCATTCTTATTTCAGCAAAAGGTTTCACGTGGAACAGAAACAATTTAAGATTTCAGACTTTAGATTCTAGATTTATTCTCGATTCTGAAATAAAAAACTAAAAGCATTATAGTTTCACGTGGAACATTTAAAAGTTTTTAGTCCCAGTTTAAAGTCTCAGTAAAAACTGAAAACTAGGAATGCAAACTTTTTTACCTTCCCATATAAATCAAAAGCACGGAAATATCACTTGGTGACACTCCGCTAATTCTTGAAGCTTGTGAAATAGTTACAGGACGAATCTTGCTTAATTTCTGTTTTGCTTCAATAGACATCGACTTGATTTTATTATAATCAAAATTGTCTGGAATTTTCACTTCTTCCAAACGATTTAATTTATCTGCATTATTTCTTTCTTTTTCGATATAACCAGAATATTTAACCTGAATTACGGCTTGTTCTACAATTTCTTCATCCAAATCATTTTCTTTGATATATGCTTCAACCTTTTCAAATTTCAACATATCTTCTAATTCAATTTGTGGACGAGAAAAAATCTTAAACATTTTATCTCCTTGAGAAATTGGTGCTGATTCTTTTGCTTCCAAAATCGGATTTGTTTCTGCAATCGTAACACTAGTTTCTTTAAAGAATTGAACCATCTTTTCAGATTCGTTTAATTTCTTTTCCATTCTTCGTAAACGATCTTCAGAAGCTAAACCAATTTCGTATGACATTGGAGTCAATCTGAAATCGGCATTATCTTGACGTAACAAAGTTCTATACTCCGCTCTTGATGTAAACATACGATATGGTTCTTCTGTTCCTTTCGTAATCAAGTCATCAATTAGAACTCCGATATACGCTTCGTCACGTTTTAAAATCAATGGATCTTTTTCATGTACTTTCAAGTGTGCATTTATTCCAGCCATCAAACCTTGAGAAGCTGCTTCTTCGTAACCTGTAGTTCCGTTAATCTGTCCTGCAAAATATAATCCTTCAACTAACTTTGTTTCCAAAGTATGTTTTAATTGCGTTGGAGGAAAGAAATCATATTCGATTGCATAACCAGGTCTAAAGAATTTTACATTTTCAAAACCTGCAACTGAACGAAGCGCTTTGAACTGGATATCTTCTGGAAGTGAAGTTGAAAATCCGTTTACGTAAACTTCGCAAGTATTCCATCCTTCTGGCTCAACAAATAATTGGTGACGTTCTTTATCCGCAAAACGATTTATTTTATCTTCAATCGACGGACAATATCTTGGTCCCAAACTTTTGATTCTTCCGTTGAACATTGGAGAACGATCAAAACCTTCTCTCAAAATATCATGAACATTCAAAGACGTATACGTCATGTAACAAGAACGCTGATGCGTTAACGGAGAAGTCACATCTGAATAAGAAAACTTAGCTGGCGTTGCATCTCCTTTTTCTTCATTCATTTTAGAATAATCTAAAGAACGTCCATCTACTCGAGGTGGCGTTCCTGTTTTCATTCTTCCAGCTTCAAAACCTGCTTTGATCAAATCTTCTGTAATTCCGGTTGCAGCACTTTCTCCTGCTCTACCTCCTCCGAATTGTTTTTCTCCGATATGAATTAAACCATTCAAAAAAGTACCATTCGTCAAAACCACAGATTTGGAACGAATCTCCACACCAAGTGAAGTTCTAATTCCTTTTATCTTTCCATCTTCGATTATCAACCCTTTTACCATCTCTTGATAAAAATCAAGATTTGGAGTTGCCTCCAACATCATTCTCCATTCTTCTGCAAAACGCATTCTATCACTTTGAACTCTTGGCGACCACATTGCAGGTCCTTTTGATTTGTTCAACATCTTGAACTGAATCGCAGTCTTATCAGAAACAATTCCTGAATATCCACCAAGCGCATCAATTTCACGAACGATCTGTCCTTTTGCAATTCCACCCATCGCAGGATTACAAGACATCTGTGCTATGTTTTGCAAACTCATTGTAACCAATAAAGTTTTCGATCCCAAATTTGCAGCCGCAGCCGCAGCTTCAGAACCAGCATGGCCTGCACCAACCACAATAACATCGTATTCTTCTAAAAACATTTTGTTTTATTATTCTCCAAAAACCGCTAACGCGGTTTCTAGAATTACATTTATATTTTTCTTGTTCCACGTGGAACTTTTATTTTTGTTTCAGGTTTCAAGTTTCAGGTTTCAAGTTTCAGGTTTCAAGTTTCAGGTTTCAAGTTTCAAGTTCAAACTGAAACCTGCAAACTGATATCTTCAAATTCAGAAAACAAATAAAAACGTTTCACGTGGAACATCTTTTTATTTACTTTCAAACAGAACTTTCAAACAGAACTTTCAAACAGAACTTTCAAACAGAACTTTCAAACAGAACTTTCAAACAGAACTTTCAAACAGAACTTTCAAACAGAACTTTCAAACAGAACTTTCAAACAGAACTTTCAAACAGAATCTTTTCAATAAATGTTTCACGTGAAACATTTCTAAACTTCCATTCTAAACTTCCATTCTAAACTTCCATTCTAAACTTCCATTCTAAACTTCCATTCTAAACTTCCATTCTAAACTTCCATTCTAAACTTCCATTCTAAACTTCCATTCTAAACTTCCATTCTAAACTTCCATTCTAAACTTCCATTCTAAACTTCCATTCTAAACTTCCATTCTAAACTTCCAAAGAACATTTTAAAATCATGTTCCACGTGAAACATCCTA
Source organism: Flavobacterium ginsengisoli (assembly GCF_029625315.1). Classification (NCBI taxonomy): domain Bacteria; kingdom Pseudomonadati; phylum Bacteroidota; class Flavobacteriia; order Flavobacteriales; family Flavobacteriaceae; genus Flavobacterium; species Flavobacterium ginsengisoli. The sequence continues at coordinate 3,605,209 of NZ_CP121110.1, read as the reverse complement.
TTCTTTCTCTTTCAAATTCAAACTTAAAAAATCGTTCCACGTGGAACGATTTAATCTTTAATTCAAATTCTTTACATTAACGTTCCACGTGGAACGTTGTAAAATTCTTTTATTTTCTTCGGATATGTTTCACGTGGAACGTTATAAAAATTTAAAAATCCAAAACGTTTCACGTGGAACATATGTATTAAAAAGATGTTTAATTACTGTTCCACGTGAAACATCTTCATTTTCTCTTCTTCCTTCTGTCTCATTAATTGAGCTTCTTCCTCTGACTTATCTTTGTATCCACAGTAATGTAGTATACCATGAGATAGCACCCTTTTAAGTTCTTCAGCAAATGAAACATTGAAGTCTTTTGCATTATCTGCAACGCGTTCTACAGAAACAAAAATATCTCCATTTAACTCGTTACCAACTGAATAATCAAAACTAATTATATCAGTTAAAGTGTCGTGATCTAAATATTCTACATTGATTTTATGAAGATACTCATCATCACAAAATATATAATTGATTTCTCCTTCATTCTTGTTTTCAGAAACAATTACAGCACTAAGCCAGTCACTAAAAGCCTGCTCGTCTCCTAAAGTAAAATCTGTTTCGTAATTAAAATTTATCATTTTGTATTAAAGTATTCTTGAACTTTTTGATTAAAATTCGAGCGCAAAGGTAGTGATTGTCTGTTTAATATCTCTACACTGTTTAAATATTCCAATAGTGAACTTGGCAAAGCATTGGAACGATTAGTAAATTCAGCCTTATTAGTTTCAGATTGTCTTTGTGTATCTTGACCTTGTTGCTGAACTGCGTTATTCAATTTCAATAATTCTTGCTGAATATTTAATATACGTTGCAAGTTCTCATTCTTAAATCCTTTGTTCAAAATCTGCTTTTCAGATTGTTTCATTTGATCTATTACAGATTTACCTTGAGAGTCTAAACCTTTCTTTGCTAATTCTTTTTGAAGTGCTTCACGAAGTTTAACTTGCTCTTTGTAAATCTCCATTATAGCTTCAGCATCTCCTTCTCCATCTTCTCCTTCATTACCGTTCTTCTCTCCTTTTCCATTCTTTCCATCTTTACCCGAAGAACCTTTATCTCCACTTTTGTTACCTTGTCCTTCTTTACCCTGACCATCTTTTCCTTGCCCATTTTGTCCCTGCCCAGATTTTCCATCTTTACCTTCTCCAGGTTTATCTCCAGATTGCTGTCCAGGTTTCATACCTTCTTTCATCTTATCAGCAAGTCCTTTTTGTTTCTGAATAATATCTGGCAATTGCATTCCTTGTCCGTCTCCAGGTTTAGGTTTCCCCGCTCCCGGTTTAGACATAGACATCTGCATATTATTCAATAAATCACTTAAGAAATCGGCTAACTTATTGGCTGATGAAACTGCATATTGTTGGTGTGAAACTCCTCTTGGAATCTGAACATCAGTTAAAGTTTCTATAGCCTTGTCCATGTTATATTGAACATTTCCAATTTCTTTAGTTACATCTTCAGCTACCTTTGGGTTACGTAGCGAAAGTGCAAACAAACTGTCATCAACATGTCTGAACTGCTGTTTCAAATTCTGCTGAATCTTTATGTTTTTTGTAAATGCAGAAGAACCTAATTTCATTGCTTTGAACTGTTTCATCACATCTTCTTGCGACAAAGAATAAGCTAAAAGATTATCTAGAATCTGACGAAGCATTGCTACATCTTCTTCCAATTGTTCTTGTTCTCCACCTTCCATTTCGCTCTGCATTTCTTGAGCCATAGACTTCATTTTCTTTGCAAGCACTTTTCTGTTTTGGTTTAGCTCCAGAAGTATTCTTTTTACTCAATTCTTCAGAAGCTTTATTAAGATCATTATCTACATCTTTCTCTTTTGAAGCATCAGATGGAATGTCCAAAGGTTTCTTTAAGGTCTTATTTTCCTCTTTCAAATCTTTTAAATCTTCCTGAATCTTATCAAAAGATTTATTGATTTCATCCTGTTTTTCTTTAGTATTTTCTTTCTCTTTATTTGATAACTGTTCCTGTTGTTCTGACAGTTTATTTAATTTCTCAGCAACCTGTTCTGCTTTCTTTGAAACATAAAAACGTTTGGTTAACTCAACCAATTGTTCTAGATTACGAGATTGGTTTTTACTAATTTGCTTGAACTTTTCAATCTTATCAAACAGCTCTTCACTGTTTAATTTATCGTTTAAGTTCTTCAACTCGTCTAATAATTTCTGATTCTTTTCTAAATCTTTCTGTGCATTATCTAAACGCTTTTGTAAATCTTCGGCAGTTTTATCTTTCTTATCCTCTTTAAACTTATCTAGATTCTGATTCATCTTTTCAGAAAATTGCTTCATCATTTCGTCTTGTTGTTTCTGACGTTTGATAAAATCATTGATCTTCTGCTGATCTTTAAACTCTAAATTATCTTTTTCTTTTCCAGTATTCTGAAGCTTATCCATTTCTGAAATCTGCTTTGTTTGGTTCTTCAAAGATTTAGATAAACTATTGATGTTTTGATTTTGCTGTTGTAATTCTTGATCCTGAATTTCATCTGTTGTAGCTACACGATCTGAAAACGTAGAAGACTTTGTAGACTTAAATCCGTGTGGTGCATCGTTATCAAAAACTTCAAAATAGTACTCGTATGAAACACCTTCTTCTACTGGAAGGTTACTTGGAAAATTAAAAACAAACTGATCAAATACTCCAGCCTTAACAGGAATGTTTCCACGCTTAGCAGATTGAGGTTTGTTACGCTCGTAATACACAATTTGTAATTTAGAAAGTCCATAATCATCACCTAATCTTCCTAGAATATAGTTCTTATCTAGCTTCAAACTATCAGGTGCAGGACCAACATTGATAGTTGGATACTGATCTTTGATTACAGAGAGCTGGTAATCGAGTTTTTCGTAGTTTTTAACCTTATCGTTAGACGTAAGAATTTGATATTCTGTGTTTTGACTAATATTTTTACTCAATTTAAAGTCATTTTCAACCTTATTGAACTTAAATACTTCATTATCTCTTTTCCATTCAACTTCTTGTGTAGATTTGGTATTCATTTTCCAAGTTACGGTCGTTCCTTCAGGTACAATTGCATTTCCAGTTCCTTGAATTGTCTCTGATTTTTTCTTTAGATAAGAAGGAAAATTTAAAACCATTTCGAAGTTTGCAATAGACGGAACTGTGATTACTTTCAATTCGTATTCTTCTGAAACAACAGAATTTCCTTCAAAAGAAAATTGAATATTCTCAGCTGGTTTCTCCACTTTAAATTCAAACTTTCCAGGTTGAGAAGATTCCATAAAATAGCTTTCATTTCCAATATGAATCATAACATTCTCTGGAACTATATTTCCAACAGATTCCATTTTAATAACGAAATCTTTATTTTGTTCAGCTTGTAAATTCGAATTCAAAACCACAAACTTAAATGGAGCTGGTGGCAAAAATGCAGAATTGAAATGCACTACTCTATTCAAACTTTGAGAAATTACATTACTATTTCCAGAAATATAAAACACAGCAAAAAGCAAAATTGGAACTAAAGCCAATGGTAAATATTTTTTGTTAGCTTTAAAATTGATTGCATTTCCAAAAGGAATTGGCTGTAATGAATTTGCTTTTTGCTCAATTGAAGCTAAAACCAATTCTGAACTTTCTGAATTATTTTCAGAAGACAATTGCAAAAAGTTAGTAAGCTTATCACTCACTTCTGTAAAATGATTTCCAATAATTTTTGAAGCCTGACTATAATCAATTCCCTTTTGAAGTTTGAACAACTTGAACAAAGGAAAAAGAATTAAACGGACTAAAAGGAAAACTTCAACTCCGACAAATAACCAAAATAGTAAAGTTCTTCCTAATGGTTTTAACCAAAGAAAGTACTCCACAAAAAGCGTAAATAGAAAATATAATAATCCAAAACCGGTAAAAAGTAATATCCCTTTTATCAGTTCGTTGGTATAATATTTCTTAATGAAAGCCTCTAACTTTTGATATATTGCAGATGATGTTTTCAAAATAAATCTGTTTTAATTATAACCTATAAAAGTAGTAATTATAACAATAAGTCTGAAAGTCAAAAGTCGAAAGTCAAAAGTTTAGCACACAGCTAAAAACCTTTCAAACTTTCGACTTTTGGCTTTTGACTAATATCGTATCTTTGCAACAAAATTTAAACAAATGTCAAAGCAAGTTCGTGTGCGTTTTGCACCAAGTCCGACTGGACCGTTACATATTGGCGGAGTTCGTACTGCCTTATTTAATTATTTATTTGCAAAGAAACATAATGGTGTTTTTTATCTGAGAATTGAAGATACAGATCAGACTCGTTTTGTTCCTGGTGCAGAAGCTTACATTATGGAAGCTCTTGAATGGTTAGGAATTGCTCCTGAAGAAACGGTTGGGAAAAATGAAAAATTTGGTCCATACAGACAAAGCGAACGTAAAGATTTATACCAACAATATGCAGATCAGTTGATCAATTCTGGTTGGGCATATTATGCATTTGATACTCCTGAAGCTTTGGATGCACATAGAAAACAACACGAAGCTGAAGGAAAAACATTTATTTACAATCACCACAATCGTGAAAAACTAGATACATCATTGGTAATTTCTGCAGAAGAAACTACTAAAAGAATTGCAAATGGAGAACATTATGTAATTCGTTTTAAAACTCCAGTTGATGAAACTTTACATTTGAAAGATATCATTCGTGGAGATGTGAAGTTTGAAACTAATCTTTTGGATGATAAAGTTTTATTCAAAAGTGACGGAATGCCAACGTACCATTTAGCGAATATTGTTGATGATCATTTGATGGAAACTTCACATGTAATTCGTGGTGAAGAATGGTTGCCTTCTATGCCACTTCACGTTTTATTATACAAAGCATTTGGTTGGGAAGCTCCAGAATTTGCTCACTTACCTTTGATTTTGAAACCAATTGGAAATGGTAAATTATCAAAAAGAGATGGAGACAAAATGGGATTCCCAGTATTTCCTTTAGAATGGAAAACTGAAGAAGGTGTTTCATCTGGTTACAGAGAAAAAGGATTTTTTCCAGAAGCAGTTGTAAACTTCCTTGCTCTTTTAGGATGGAATGATGGAACTGATAAAGAATTATTTTCTTTAGAAGAATTAGCAGAAGCTTTTGACTTGAACAGAGTTCACAAAGCTGGAGCAAAATTTGATCCAGAGAAAAACAAATGGTTCAATCACCAATATTTAGTAAAACAAAATGATGCTGATTTAGCAAAAACCTTCTCTCCTATTTTAGAAGAAAAAGGCTTCTCGACTCCGCTCGAAGTGACAACTCGCATTGTATCACTTATCAAAGAAAGAGCAAATTTCGTTTCTGAATTTTGGGATTTAACTGATTTCTTTTTCCAAGCGCCAACATCATATGATGAGAAAGCAAGTAAAAACTGGAAAGAAGAAACTCCTACTTTAATGCAAGAACTGATTTCTGTTTTAGAAAATATCGAAGATTTTACTTCTGCAAATATTGAAGCAATCGTAAAAGATTGGTTAACCAAAAACGAAATCGGAATGGGTAAAGTAATGCAACCTTTCCGTCTAAGTTTAGTTGGAGCTCTAAAAGGTCCTCACCTATTTGACATTGTTGAAATCATTGGAAAAGAAGAAACTATTTCTAGAATCCAGAAAGCAATTGAAACTTTATAATTAAAAATTTCATTCAAAAATAGAAACGCTAAGAAACATCGACCAAATGTTCTTAGCGTTTTTTTAATGTTTGATAATTCCTTTTTAGAAGAATTTTCGTAATTTACCGAAATTCATAAATTAAACTAAATAACCATGAGTACAGCATTTATTATCTTTTTAGTATTGGCATTCTTCATTTTCATGTCGTCGTTCTTTACTGTGAAACAACAATCTTCCGTAATTATCGAACGATTTGGAAAATTTCAGAGTGTAAGAAATTCAGGATTACAACTTAAAATTCCGATGGTTGATAGATTGGCCGGAAGAGTAAATCTTAAAATTCAGCAACTAGATGTTATCATCGAAACTAAAACTAGAGACAACGTTTTCATCAAAATGAAAGTTTCAGTTCAGTTCAAAGTGATTCAAGATAAAGTGTATGAAGCATTTTATAAATTAGAATATCCGCATGATCAAATTACTTCTTATGTATTTGACGTAGTTCGTGCCGAAGTTCCGAAACTAAAATTGGATGACGTTTTTGAAAGAAAAGATGATATTGCGGTTGCAGTAAAACGTGAATTGAACGAAGCAATGTCAACTTACGGATATGATATTATCAATACTTTGGTTACTGATATTGATCCGGACATTCAGGTAAAAAATGCAATGAACAGAATCAACGCAGCTGATAGAGAAAAAACTGCAACTGAATTTGAAGCAGAAAGTTCAAGAATTAGAATCGTTGCAAAAGCAAAAGCCGAAGCAGAAAGTAAACGTTTACAAGGTCAAGGTATTGCAGATCAGCGTCGTGAAATTGCAAGAGGTCTTGTAGAAAGTGTTGAAGTTTTGAACAATGTCGGTATTAATTCTCAAGAAGCTTCTGCCCTAATTGTAGTTACTCAACATTATGATACTTTACAATCTATTGGTTCTGATACAAACTCAAATTTAATTCTTCTTCCGAATTCTCCACAAGCCGGAAGCGATATGCTAAATAACATGGTTGCTTCTTTTACGGCTTCAAACCAAGTTGGCGAAATGATGAAAAAGGGAAATAAGAAAATTGAAAAACCAAAACCAACTCACAGACAATCTGGTTATGAAGATGATGTTCAACCAGATGTTCAACAATAATTATAAAATAAAAAAGAGGCTTAATCGCCTCTTTTTCTATTTATGAACCAACCTATTACATACGGTAAAATGGTCTGGATAATTTTTACATAAGAATTTGAAAAGTAATCTGTGTAAGATGAAATGAAACCATTTACAATATTTTGTGGAGTGATACTTTCCTTAGTTTTCTGAAAACTCAAAACCAATTTCTGATAATTGATTTCTTTTTCTAATTTCAAAATTTCTAGATCTCTTTCAATCTCAGCATACGAAGAGTATTTTTTTCTTTCCATAATTAATCATTAAAAAAGATTTCTGAAAATTTCTCCAAAATTGGTCCTTCAACAAATTTGTCTTTTATAAAGAAAAGCAAAATAGTTATTACCAAATAGATTCCTCCTACCGTCAAAAATCCGAGAGCATTACTTTCAAACAGAGAACCAAAAGCATACGCTGCGGCGAAAGATCCAAAAATCATCACCATACTGAAACACAATAAAATTAAAGTAAACTTAAAGATTAAAGTTGTTGATTTCATTGCAACCTTAAAACCCCAAAGTTTGTAATAAGCTAAATGACTTTCAATGTATTCTTTAGCTTGATCCTGAACTTTTTCAGTGTTTTCTTTTAATTCTTCAAAAGCCATATTTAAAATTTTAGATAAAAAAAGCACAAAACTTTCTTATAAAAATAAGCAAGTAATGTGCTTTATAAAAATATTATTTCTGAAGTTTAGCGTTTTGTGCTTTTAACTCAGCCAATTTAGTTTCTAAAAAAGTAATTACTTCTTCTGTTTTATGGCTGACATTAGAAAGTAACTCATTCAAAGTTCCGTCAAGATTATGAGTAGCACTTGTAAATTTTTCACGAAGAACTTCAGAGCTGGCATCAAAAGAATCTTTCAGATTATGTTTAGCATCATCGATACCTTCCTTAATTTTTGCTCTTGTTTTTGATCCTTTATCTGGAGCAAATAAAATTCCGATTGCCGCTCCTGCAGCCGCCGCAGCCAAAATTGTCGCTGCTGTATTTAAATTCTTAGACATGATAGTTACAATTTAAAATTATTAATAAAGATACTCTTTTTTAAAATGATAAAACTTTGATTAATTGCAATTTACAAAAAATTAACAATCTTATTAATACACATAAGCTACAGCTTCGTACTTACCATCTGCTTTTTCAACAATGCTAACAAAAGGATAACCATTTGAAGCCGATCTAGATTTAATTCTCATAGCAGTCTGGTTCTGATTAGCAATTGGCGGTTCACCTTTTGTCCTTGTTGAGACTCCTGTAAAACTAGTCGCTTGTTTCAGTCCTATTGTTTTTTCTTGCGGAAGAACAGTTACCATTTTGTAATCGTCTTTTGAATCAACTACTATTTTATCAGAAACTTTTTGAGTTTGTTTTGTTTCTTTATTTGTAATAGATGAAACTGCATATTTACTGATTTTGATTTCTTCAGAACTTCCGTTTAAAGAATAGTAAACAAAACCATTTTCAGATTTAATAAAATTTACATCAAGTTGTTCTCCGTTGTGTTTTGTAATTTGATGTGTTTGAGAAATTGCAACATTTGCAAATAATAATGCTAGTGTGAAATATAAAATTTTCATGATAAATTAGATTTAAATTAAAAATTGTCAGACCTGAAATTTAAAAACTAAACTTTCACTCAAATTCAACATTATGGTATTTTGTATATTATGACACAATTTGAAAAAATATCTTTTACGGGAAATATTATCAGAATTACATCATAATAAAAATGAGAACATAAAATTGTCTTTTTAGGAAATCAGTTTTGAAAACTTATTGTTATAAAAATTACGAGTTTCTAAAAACAATAAATTTCAACTTAGATTCTTTACGGCAAATTTTAATTTTTTACAAAAATCATCTCTGACTTTTGGTATTGAGTTAAAAATAGCAGTTTTATAAACAATTGTGTGTTAACAACCCGTTAAACTGACTAAAATAACAGTAAAAACTAAAATAAAGCTCTTAAATAAACGATTATCACAAAAACGAGTTATCTATCAAACACGTTTAAAAAATGCCTTAAAATTAATTTATGAAGGTTAAAATTAATATACAAAAACTATTATATTTAATAATTCAATCATTTTTATAAATAATAATTAAAAACTAAACTTTTAAAAAATCTATAATAAAAATTTATAAATAGAAAAACTAAAATAAAGGGCTTTGTAAATAATTAAAAACTATTATATAATATTCTTTAGTTAGTTTTATAAATAATAAATACAAACTAAATTTTAGACAATAATAATAATCAAAACTTATGATTATAAAAATTAAAGTCAAAAATATAAAAAATAAGAAAAAACCTTAATTTTAGTTTTTTTAGAAGAAAACTGGAAGCAAAAAAGTAAAAAAATAAAATAAAGAGTTTTAATGAATGAAAAGTAAAAAAAGGTCTTCTCTACTCGAATATTTTTTATTCTTCTTTAAAATTAAATTATGAAAGTCACTTTTAATATATAAAACAAATAAAAATATTAAAATTAATAGATTTTACTAATAATAGATAAAATATTAAAAATCACACATTTTAAATAATTAAATTTTATTATTAAGGATTTAAAACAAAAATTAGACATAAAAAAAGTACATAATCAAAATAAAGCTTTCTAATAGATTTAAAATAAAAAAATGAATTCCTTATCCAATAAAATTTTATTTTCGATTAAATTAAATTTATGAAAGTCAGTTTTAATCTATAAAAATTATAAAATTTTACTTTTTAATAGTTAACCTATATAATAAAAAAAAGCGCTTATAAAAGCGCTTTTAATAAATTTATCTGATATTACTTCTTCACCATTTCAGAAAGAATTTCAATTTCTCTCTCAGAAGCATTTTTTGGTGGATTTGAATATAATTTCAAAATTTCATCATCAAACTGATTTTTGAAACTTTCACTTTCAATATCTCTTAAATTTAAAAGTGCTTTTGATCTAACATAAGTCGATTCACTTTTTAGAGACATTGAATATAACTTCTTAATATCCTCTTCTTCAAAATCTGTTGATTTCCAGTTTGAATATTTCAAAATAAACTGAGAAAACAACAGCGAAGCCTTATTATTGTTGATATTCTTCTTTAAAGAATTCTGCAAAAGTGAAAAAGTCGAGATATTTTTAATGTTCTCCCCTATTGCACTTTCAATTGCAATTCTTTCTGGTTTAGTCTCAACTTTAAAATATTTGTTGATATCTTTCAAAGAATTATTGATGCTATTTTCTTCTTTTTTACCCTTTTCTTCCCAAGCATCTTTCAATCCAACAGTCTTGTTAAATACTAATTTTGAAGCAGTTGAATCTTTATCAACAGTAAAATAACCTAAACGTTGAAACTGAAATTTATCTTCATTTTGAGCTGTTGATAAACTTGGTTCAACATATCCAGTTACAATTTCTAATGAATTTGGATTCACAAAATCTAAGAAATTCTTCTCTTTATAACTGTCCGGAGCTTCATCTGTAAACAAACGATCATATAAACGAACTTCTGCTTCTAAAGCATGTTGAATAGAAACCCAATGCAATGTTCCTGACACTTTTCTTTGGCTTGCTTCTGTCCCACTTCCACTTAAAGAATCAGTATCATATGTTACGTGAATTTCTGTGATATTTCCGTTTCCATCTTTTACAACTGATTCACCTTTAATGATATAAGCATTTTTAAGACGAACTTCTTTTCCTAAAGTCAAACGGAAAAACTTAGCTGGAGCTTCTTCCAAAAAGTCTTCTCTTTCAATATATAATTCACGAGAAAAAGGCACTTTTCTGAAACCAGCATTTTCATCTTCTTGATTATTTTCTGCTTCCAACCACTCTTCTTTTCCTTCTGGATAATTGGTAATTACCAGTTTTACAGGATCTAAAACAGCCATTACACGAGGTGCAATTTTATTCAAATCTTCACGAATACAGAATTCTAAAACCGATACATTGATCAAATTATCACGTTTTGCAATACCAATTGTATTAGCAAAATTACGTAATGAAGCAGCTGTATAACCACGTCTTCTTAATCCAGAAATGGTTGACATTCTTGGATCATCCCAACCGTTAACATGCTTTTCTTTAACTAGTTGCTGTAATTTTCTTTTACTAACAACAGTATGTGATAAATTACGTCTAGCAAATTCTCTTTGTTTTGGACGTAGTTTATTTTCATCTAAAATCTGATCTAAAAACCAATCGTATAATTCACGGTGAGGCAAGAATTCAAGTGTACAAAATGAGTGCGAAATTTGTTCTAAATAATCACTTTGTCCGTGTGCCCAATCGTACATTGGATAGATTTTCCAAGCATCTCCAGTTCTGTGGTGATGTTTGTGTAAAATTCTATACATGATAGGATCACGCATTAACATGTTTGTTGATTTCATGTCAATTTTTGCACGAAGAATATGAGTACCAGCCTCAAATTCACCATTTTTCATTCTTTCGAATAAATCTAAGTTTTCTTCAACAGAACGATTTCTGTACGGACTATCAGTTCCTGGAGTTGTTGGAGTTCCTTTTTGGATCGCCATTTCTTCAGAAGTCTGACTGTCAACATACGCTTTATCTTTCTTAATTAAGAAAACTGCCCAATCGTATAATTGTTGGAAATAATCTGATGCATAACATTCTTCAGCCCAAGTATATCCTAGCCATTCTACATCTTTTTTAATAGCATCAACAAATTCCTGTTCTTCTTTTTCAGGGTTTGTATCATCAAAACGTAAATTCACAGGAGATTGATAATCAATTCCTAAACCAAAATTTAACGCAATAGAACTCGCGTGCCCAATGTGCAAATAACCATTAGGTTCTGGTGGAAAACGAAAGCGAAGTTTAGTATTTGAAAGACCTGATTTTACGTCTTCCTCTATGATTTGTTCAATAAAATTGAGTGATTTCTCTTCTGATGCCATTATTTTATAGTAATTTTAGCAAAGATAAAAAAAAGGTTTCAGGTTTCAGGTTTAAAGTTATCTAACTGGCATAAAACCTGAAACTTTAAACGTGAAACAACATAAAAATGGGAGTTATAAAATTGAAAAATATCCGTACTTTTTCTTACCACGGATGTTTAATTGAAGAAGGAAAAATTGGATCTGATTACAAAGTAGATCTAAAAATTAAAACCAATTTACAGAAATCAGCAGAAACAGATCATCTTTTAGACACTGTTGATTATGTTCATTTGAACAAAATTGTAGCCGAAGAAATGGCAATTCGTTCGCATTTATTGGAACATGTGGCCAAAAGAATCAATATTCGTGTGCTGGCAGAGATAGAAATGGTAGAAAAAACAACAGTTTGGGTTTCTAAAATAAATCCGCCTATTGGTGGTGATGTTGAGTCAGTTACTATAAAAATGACGGAAATTAGAAAGTAATTTTTAAAATTAAATTCCTAAAATTTTAAAATAGTTACTATGAAACTTTTGAAATTTAAAGATTTTAGTTACTTTTGCCAACCGTTCAAGTAATGGCGTCGTGGCCGAGCGGCTAGGCTGGGCTCTGCAAAAGCTCCTACTCCGGTTCGAATCCGGACGATGCCTCAAAAAGAGATACAGAAATGTGTCTCTTTTTTTGTGTTTAATTTTTAGGAAAAATTAATTAAATATATTGGTTCAAATCCGGACAATGCTTCAAAAAGAGATATGGAAATGTGTCTCTTTTTTTATGTATAATTAAAAAAAAATTAAAGCCTATATATTAACCCGACAGGTTTTAAAAACCTCTAGGGTTTTCTATTTAACGTAATTATACACAATCTTGTCATTTCGACGAAGGAGAAATCTCCACGAGAAGCTCTACAAAGATTGGATAATTGTTGCGGAGTTACTTGCGAAGATTTCTCCTTCGTCGAAATGACAAACTGTTGTCAACTCTATCAAAGTTTGAAACTTTGACAAAGTTCAAAACTAACAGTTATAAACATAAAAAAACCTCTGAAATTCAGAGGTTTAATTTTATATTTTTGAGTTATTAACAACTACTTCTTCTCTATTCTTTCGAAGGCATTTTTAACCATTTCCTTTTCTTTTGGAAACCAACCTTGAACTACTAATGCAAATCCGAAAACCATTAAAACAACGCTAATTCCTTTTTTAATTTTAAGAATATTAGTTGGAGTCATTTTTGATTTTAACTGTTTGGCTAATAAAATTTTAGCACAATCAATTAATAAATAAGTGATGATTACAGCGGCAAAAAAAGTCATCATTCTAGGAGTCTGCATTTCTAGTTTTGGTCCAACAGAAATAATTACTGCTAACCAGAATCCTAAGACTCCAATGTTGATAACGTTCAATAAAAACCCTTTTACAAACAAACTTGCGTAGTTTCTTTTTAAAATATCACGGTCAATTTCTTCGTCGTTTATTTTTTCTTCTTTTTTTAGTTTTACAAAAGAAATAATTCCATAAGAAAGCATAATTATCCCTCCAAAAATAAAAAGAGCTGGATCGTCTTTTAAACTTGAAATCAATCTGTAACTTCCTAAATAAGCGATAGCAATAAAGAAAATATCTCCTAATACTACGCCTAAATCGAAAACAATTGCAGATCTAAAACCTTTTGTAATACTGGTTTCTAATAAAACAAAAAATACTGGGCCAACCATAAAACTAAGAACAAGTCCCCATGGCAGTCCAGCCAGAATATCATTTATCATCAAATATCTCGTGTTATTTTACTTCTTCGATTTTACCACCAAAAACTGTTTTCTGATTTATTTGTTTTGGTTTTCCATAAATGTAAATAGAGCCTCCTGCGCTTACTTTTGCATCAACAAGGGTAGAAGCATTAACATCAGCTTTTCCTCCCGCAGAAACGCTTACAGTAGTCTGAGACGTCTCTAATTTACTTGCTAGTAAATATCCTCCTGCTCCTAGACTTGCATCTTGATTTGTTGCTTTACCAGTTAAAGTAATTTTACCTCCTGAAACTGAACTTACTTTTAATTTATCAACATCCAAATCAACGTTAATAATACCACCTTCTTGAGCACTAACCTTAAAAGAAGTTGCTTTAATAGCTTCAGTGCTATTTACCTCTGCTCCTTCATTAACATCTATCAATTCTAAATGTTTGTAATACAAAGTTACTTGAAGTTCATTTCCTGAAAGGAGTTTTGGAAAAGGCATTCTCAATTTTAAAATACCATTCTTATTAACAGCTTCTAATTCTGCTTCTCTTGTTCCTTTTATTACAATTTTATTTTCAGAACCTGGAACTAATTTTACACTTAATTTATCAAATACTTTTACGGTATCAAAATCGCCCAACTCTTTGGTAACCTGACCAAAAGACATTTGTACAAATAAAATTGCTTGCTCCTATAATTAGCTTTTTCATACTTTTATTTTTAAATTAATATTTATTCTGCTCTTCTTAAAAAATGAAAATCAAGTTGTTTTTTAACTAAATCGGCATTTTTTACTTTCACATAAATTTCGTCTCCCAATTGCAATAAACGGTTTGAAGTTGCTCCAACCAATGCATACTGTCTTTCGTCAAAAGTATAGTAGTCTTCTTTTATTTCTCTGATTCTTACCATTCCTTCGCATTTGTTAGAAACGATTTCAACATAAATTCCCCATTCGGTAACACCAGAAATAACACCAAGGAATTCTTCATCCTGATGATCCTGCATGTATTTAACCTGCATGTATTTAATACTATCTCGCTCAGCATTTGTTGCTAAGTTTTCCATGTTTGAACAATGCAGACATTTGGTTTCGTAAGTTTCTTCGTCTACAGAAGCTCCTCCATCCAAATAATACTGCGACAAACGGTGTACCATAACGTCTGGATAACGACGAATTGGCGATGTAAAATGGCTATAATAATCAAAAGCTAAACCATAATGACCAATATTATCAGTCGAATATTTGGCTTTGCTCATACTTCTAATAGCAAGAGTATCAATAAGATTTTGTTCTTTCTTACCGTTTACTTCTTCCATCAAAGCATTTATTGATTTAGCAATATCACCTTTTGTTCTAAAATCAATTTTATAACCAAACTTAGCAATAACTGTTTGCATTGCAACCAGTTTGTCTTCGTTTGGTTCGTCGTGAATACGGTAGACAAAGGTTTTCTTCTGTTTTCCAATATATTCTGCCACTTTTCTATTGGCTAAAAGCATAAATTCTTCAATCAAATGATTGGCATCTTTTGATATTTTGAAATAAACGCCTTCAGGTTCTCCTTCTTCATTTAGATTAAATTTAACTTCAACTTTATCAAAAGAAATAGCGCCTTGTTGCATTCTTTTCTTTCTTAAAATCTTAGCTAATTCATCTAGTTTTAAAGTAGCTTCAACAATTTCATCTGAAACAACATAAGAATCTCCTGTAATAGAAATATCAACTGGAATTGTATTATTTCCTTTTGTTTCAATAATATGCTGAGCCTCTTCATAAGCAAAACGCTGATCTGAATAAATTACAGTTCTTCCAAACCATTGGTTAATAACTTGTGCAGTTGGAGAAACTTCGAATATTGCAGAGAATGTATATTTCTCCTCATTCGGACGTAACGAACACGCAAAGTTAGACAATACTTCTGGAAGCATTGGCACTACTCTATCAACCAAATAAACCGAAGTTGCTCTTTGATACGCTTCATCATCCAGAATTGTACCTTCTTCTAAATAATAGGAAACATCAGCAATATGAATTCCGATTTCGAAGTTTCCATTCTCTAACTTTTTGAAAGACAAGGCATCATCAAAATCTTTTGCATCTTTTGGATCTATCGTAAACGTAAGCGTATCACGCATATCACGACGTTTTGCAATCTCAGATTCCTGAATTGAAGTATCTAGTTTTTGTGCAAAGACTTCAACTTCTACAGGGAAATCTGCAGGCAATCCGTATTCCGCTAAAATAGCATGAATCTCAGTATTATGTTCTCCAGGTTTTCCTAAAACTCTAATTACAGATCCGAACGGACTATCGGCTCTTTTTGGCCAATCTTCAATCTTCACTAAAACTACATCACCGTTTTCTGCTTCACCAAGTTTATCCTTAGGAATAAAAATATCGGTATACATTTTAGGGTTTGCAGTAGACACAAAAGCAAAATTTGGTTGCATATCTATTACACCTACAAATTCTGTTTTATCTCTTTCTATAACTTCAATAACTTCACCCTCAGGTCTTTTACCTTTTCTTCTGTTATAAACGTAAACTTTTACTTTGTCTTTATCTAATGCACGATTCAAATTATTGGTAGGAATAAAAACATCTTCTTCAAACTCATCACAAATAAAATATGCCGTTTTTCTGCTCGTCATATCTATTGTTCCTTCGTAATAATCCTGGCTTACTGCTTTAATCAAGTATTTTCCAGGTTCTGTTTCTATAATCTTCTTTTGAGTCACAAGAATCTTTAAATCTTTTATGATCTGATTTCTGCTTTTTGTATCGTCTAATTCTAGCTTAGCTCCTATTTGTTTGTAATTGAAAGGTTTATTAGCATTTTGCGATAAAATCTTAAGTATTTTTCCAGAGAAATCTTTCTCTTTTTTTATCGGCTTTCTAATTTTCTTACTCATATATCTTTTCTAATAAGGCTTAAAATTACAAATAAGATATCAGATAATACTTTTTAGCAAATAGAATTATTAAAAATATAACTTTTCGTACATTTACAAAAAGACCTAAAATGGAAAGCTTTAAAACGATTGCCGTATTCAATTATCTGCACGAAACAGTGGTTCTCAAACACTTACTGGAACAAGAAGGAATTCCTTATTTTTTCGAAAACGAAATGACGCTCTCAGTCGTTCCATTATACTCAACAGCACTTGGCGGAATCAAACTCAAAGTTCATCCAAACGATTTCGAAGAAGTTCAGCAAATCTTGGACAATCTCAACAATCCTCTCAAAATCGTCTAAAACAAAATTCAAACAAACTCAAAACAGAGTAAAATTCAATTCATCAAAAAATTTTTTTCCTTTTCAACTTTTTTAGTTTTCAACATATATTAAATACAACAAAAAAGATTTTTAAAAATTTAAAAAAAATTTATGGTTATTATAGCGTGTTAATATGTCGAATAAATTTTTTTTTGAAGTCATTGAAATCTCGTTTTACTTATTTATTCTGAGTTATCAACATAGTTATTTTTGGTTAAATGATTAATTTTTAAGACTTTTTGTATTTTAATTAACAACGGTTGACAACCAAATTTGAATTGATTTTGTAGATAAGTTGATATGTTGATTTGTGTTGAAAATGGTATTTTTAATATTGATAACTTTTCCAAAAATTCACGAAACTTTTCTTGCATATTTAAATCACGTTTTGGATTAAGCATTTTTCTTAAACAACCAAAAAAAACTTCTAATTTTCTTTTCGAACTTATTAACATTTTCTGTTAACTTAAAGTTAATTGAATATCAAGCAATTACAAACTCCTATTAACACCTCAAAATTTTAACAAATATTCTGAATATTATTTATTGATTTTGAGATACTTATAGAGTTATCAAAATTGTTAATAACCTATAAGGTTTTGACAGTAAGATAGTTGTAAAATAAGGGTTTTTGCAATGAATTGAACGAATGTTCACGAATTTATATTGTAATGTTTATATAGTATTGAAAAAGAAAATAATTTGTGAAAATTGGTGCAATTCGTGGCAAACATACATTTATTAAGTAAATTTGCATGACACAACTAAATAGTATAGAAAAATGAAAATTTCGATAGGAAACGACCACGCAGGGCCAGAATATAAAAAAGCAATTGTTGAAATGCTTAAAGCTAGAGGATATGAGGTAACAAATTATGGAACAGATACTGATGCTTCAGTAGATTATCCAGATTTTGGGCATCCAGTTGCCAATGATGTATCTGAAGGAAAAGCTGATTTTGGAATCGTAATCTGTGGAAGCGGTAACGGAATTGCAATGACTGTTAATAAACACCCGAAAGTAAGAGCTGGTTTATGCTGGACTAAAGAAATTGCATATCTAACTCGTTTACACAATGATGCAAATATTGTTAGTATTCCAGCGAGATTCACATCTATTCATCAAGCTGTTGAAATCGTTGAAACTTTTCTTGATACTGCTTTTGAAGGCGGAAGACACCAAAATAGAGTAAATAAAATTGCTTGTTCGTAAAAAGTCAAAAAAAAATTCGGTGCTTCGCACCTATTCATAAACACACCGGGCCGATTTTTAATTTGCTCGGTTTTTTATTTAAGTATTTATAATTCAATTATTTAACTTCTATAAAAACATTGTTTTTTGAGTTATCAACAATGTTAATATCTACTTTTTATAATTCAAAAGAGCATATATAAGTGCTACTTGGATTGCTAAAATCACAGTAAACTTTACAATAAAAGAAGTTTTACTCGTTTTATGTTTAAATAATAACATTGCTGTTAATAACCCTAGTGAACCACCCGTTAGAGCCATGAGAAACAAGGTTTTTTCAGGAACACGTC
Source organism: Flavobacterium ginsengisoli (assembly GCF_029625315.1). Taxonomy (NCBI): domain Bacteria; kingdom Pseudomonadati; phylum Bacteroidota; class Flavobacteriia; order Flavobacteriales; family Flavobacteriaceae; genus Flavobacterium; species Flavobacterium ginsengisoli. The sequence goes on along the minus strand of NZ_CP121110.1, from coordinate 3,586,917 downwards.
GGTTATTTTTTCGAGCTTGAGATTTGTCATATCCAGCGAAAATAAAAACGAGCACATTTATAAATAAAAAATATAGTAATAAAACTTCCATTGGCTTAAAATTAGAAACAAAGATATTATTTTAGCCGAATGATTTACTATTTTGCAGAAATGCTTTAACAAGTAAATTATATCATTTTTAAGTAAGAAAATCATTTCATTAAAAGTATGACTAATATTCAATTTATTGCCAAGTCTGTTCAGGCACCGGCAGTTAGTATTCAAAACACAGTAAAATTATTAGAGGAAGACTGTACAATTCCGTTTATTTCGCGTTACCGAAAAGATGCGACCGGAAACCTTGATGAAACTGTTATTGAGCATATTGCAAAATTGCAGAAAGAATACGATACGCTTATAAAACGTAAAGAAGCTGTTTTAAAATCGATCGAAGAGCAAAAAGCACTTACGCCAGAATTGAAGAAAAAAATTGAAGACAGTTTTGATTTACAAGAAATAGAAGATTTCTACCTTCCGTACAAAAAGAAGAAAAAACAAAAGCCGATGTTGCGCGCGAATTTGGTTTAGAACCTTTAGCAAAACTGATTATATCTGAAAGTGATGCCGATATCGATTTTATTTCGACACAATACATTAATGAAAATGTTATTAACGAAGAAGCGACTATTCAAGGCGCAAGAGATATTGTAGCAGAATGGATTAATGAAAATATTTATGTTCGTAAACAGTTGCGTAGATTATTTCAGCGAAAAGCAACTATCGCTACAAAAGTGGTTAAAAAGAAAGCTGAAGAAGAAGGTGCACAAAAATTCAACCAATATTTTGATTGGGAAGAGCCTTTAACAAAAGCGCCAGCACACCGTTTATTAGCGATGCTTCGTGCAGAAAATGAAGGTTTTATTAAAATGAAAATTGATGTTGATATCGACGATGCTTACGATGTAATTGACGAAATCATCATTAAAAAACAAAATAATACGACAGCGCATTTACAGCTGGCGATTGAAGATAGTTACAAACGTTTGTTGAATCCAGCAATTGGAAACGAAACGGCGCAAGAAGCAAAAGCAAAAGCCGATGCAAACTCAATTCAGGTTTTTGCTAACAATTTAGGACAACTTTTATTAGCTCCGCCATTGGGAGAAAAACGTATTTTGGCAATTGATCCAGGATTTAGAAGCGGTTGTAAAGTAGTTTGTCTGGACGAAAAAGGTGATTTATTATACAACGAAACCATTTATCCGCACGCGCCTCAAAATGAGGAATCAATGGCGATAAAGAAAATCCGTTCGATGGTAAATGCGTATCAAATTGATGCCATTTCTATCGGAAACGGAACAGCTTCTCGCGAAACAGAATTTTTCATCAAAAAAATCGCGTTTGATAAACCAATTCAAGTATTTGTAGTTTCTGAGGCAGGAGCTTCGGTTTATTCTGCTTCAAAAATTGCGAGAGAAGAATTTCCAAATTATGATGTAACCGTTCGTGGTTCGGTTTCTATTGGGAGACGACTTTCAGATCCGTTGGCCGAATTGGTAAAAATTGATCCAAAAGCGATTGGAGTAGGACAGTATCAGCACGATGTTGACCAAACAAAATTAAAAGAAGAATTAGATAATACGGTTATTCGTTGCGTAAACTCGGTTGGAATTAACATTAACACTGCAAGTAAGCATTTATTAAGTTACGTGAGTGGAATCGGGGAGAAGCTAGCAGAGAACATTGTACAATACCGTTCTGAAAACGGACCTTTTGAAGATAGAAAGCGACTTAAAAAAGTGCCACGTTTAGGAGATAAAGCATATCAACAAGGAGCAGCGTTTATTAGAATTACAAATGCTAAAAATCCGTTAGATAATTCGGCTGTACACCCAGAAGCATATCCGGTTGTTGAAAAGATGGCGAAGGATTTGAATATTTCTTTAAATGACTTAATTGCAAACAAAGATAAAACAGCGCTTATTAAGGCCGAAAAATATGTAACACCTGAAATTGGTTTACTTACGCTAAAAGACATCATAAAAGAGCTTGAAAAGCCGGGATTGGATCCAAGAAAGTCGGCTAAGGTTTTTGAATTTGATGCCAATGTAAAATCAATCAAAGATTTGAAAACAGGAATGATATTACCAGGGATTGTGAATAACATTACCAACTTTGGCTGTTTTGTTGACATCGGAATCAAAGAAAGCGGATTAGTGCATATTTCACAGTTAAAAGCTGGTTTCGTGAGTGATGTAAACGAAGTGGTAAAATTACACCAGCATGTTGATGTGAAAGTGACTGAGATTGATGAAGATAGAAAGAGAATTCAGTTGACGATGATTTTGTAAAAATTCCAATTTTTTTAAATACCAAATTCCAAAAACTTGCGTAATCTTGTCATTTCGACCGAAGGGAAAATCTTCACAAGTAACTCCGTTACAATTGTCCAATTTTTGTAGAGTTTCTAGCGAAGATTTCGACCGAAGGGAGAAATCACAAAACTATTGAGTAGGTTCATTATGAGCCATAAAAAAAATCCCAAACTACATTGTAGTTTGGGATTTTAATTTTTTCGAATTTCTTATTTTGTTTCTTCTTCTTCTTGTTTTTTAGAAGCAGCAGGTTGATCGTCTTTAGCGGCGTTTTTAAATTCCTTAATTCCACTTCCTAAACCTTTCATTAATTCTGGAATTTTTTTACCTCCAAAAAGTAATATCACAATACCTACGATAACAAGGATTTCTGTAAGACCTAATCTTCCCATGACTAACTATATTTAATGCCGAAGCAAATTGATTTTTATTAATTATCCCGCAAAGGTATATAGAAATATACGAAATAGAAGTATTTTTAGTTTAAAATATTTCAATAAGACTACGTTAAATATTTTATAAAATCGTAGATTATAGCTCTTCATGAAATTTTTCGAATAAATATCATGATGATTAATTACTATATTTGCTAGCATAAAGAAGGATAATGACTAAGAAAAATAAAAAGAATTTTAGAAAAAAACTGTTCATTAAAAACCGATTAGTAATTTTAAATGAAGACACTTTTGAAGAGATCTTTTCTTTTAGGCTTACTTTAATGAATGTATTTGTAACGTTTACTTTAGGCGGAATATTTCTAATTTTGGTTACTACTTTCATTATCGCATTTACTCCGCTTCGCGAATTTATTCGGGATATTCTTCTACAGAATTGAAACGAAATGCTACGAGACTGGCAATTAAATCAGATTCTTTAGAAACGGCTTTAAAACACAATGAAATTTATATAAAAGGAATCCAGAAAGTTTTAAAAGGAGAATTAGAATATTCAAAATTTAACAAAGATTCTATATTAACAGAGTCTGTTGAAGACGCTTTAGATTTAAATATGAAAGCCTCAGAGGCCGAAATAAAACTAAGAGAAGATGTCGCTGAAACCGAAAAAGAAACGAAGACAAAATCTAAAGACAAAAAGAAAAGTGACAAAAAATAATACCACTAAAAATGTCAATTAAGTCAATTGCGGCAAAAATTTTTGCCCGAAAAATATATAAACAAACTCTTAAATGGGCAAATAAGCCAATTCAAACCCAACATGAGGTTTTTAAAAGTTTGATTGAGATTGCACAAAACACTGAATTTGGAAAAGATCATAATTTTAATGAGATAAAAACTTTTGAAGATTTTCAGAAACGTGTTCCAGTTAGAGATTATGAAGATCTAAAACCGTATGTCGAAAAGGTTGTAAAAGGAGAAGCTGATATTCTTTGGAAAGGAAAACCATTATATTTTGCTAAAACTTCTGGAACAACTTCTGGCGCAAAATTTATTCCGTTAACTAAAGAATCTATGCCATTTCATATAGAAGCGGCTCGAAATGCAATTCTTCATTATATTAACGAAACGGGAAAAGCCGATTTTGTTGACGGAAAAATGATCTTTTTGCAAGGAAGTCCTATTCTAACGGAGAAATACGGAATTAAGTTTGGAAGACTTTCTGGAATCGTGGCGCATTTTGTTCCAAAATATCTGCAGAAAAACAGAATGCCATCTTGGGAAACGAATTGTATTGAAGATTGGGAAACCAAAGTAGATGCAATTGTCGATGAAACAATACGAGAAGATATGTCTGTTATTTCTGGAATTCCGTCTTGGGTACAGATGTATTTTGAACGTTTACAGCAAAAAAGCGGTGGTAAAAAGATTAGTGAAATATTCAAAAATTTCAATCTGTTTATTTACGGAGGTGTAAATTATGAGCCGTATCGTGCCAAATTTGAGCAGATGATTGGCAAGAAAGTAGACAGTATAGAATTGTTTCCAGCTTCTGAAGGTTTTTTTGCGTACCAAGATTCACAGAAAGAAAAAGGAATGTTATTACTTTTAAAATCTGGTATTTTCTATGAGTTTATAAAAGCAGATGAATTCTTTAACGAAAACCCGAAAGTATACACAATTGGCGAAGTTGAGGTAGGAGTAAACTATGTTTTGATTATTTCGACAAATGCAGGACTTTGGCGTTATAATATTGGAGATACTATTCAATTTACTTCTTTGGATCCGTATCGAGTTATAGTTTCTGGACGTATTAAACATTATATTTCGGCTTTTGGAGAGCACGTAATTGCTAATGAAGTCGAAAATGCGATGAAAGAAGCTATAAATTCTACCAATATTGTTATTAACGAATTTACCGTAGCACCACAAATTACGCCAGCTAGCGGATTACCTTACCACGAATGGTTTGTAGAATTTGAAAAAGAGCCAGAAAACATGGAAGTTTTTGCCGAAAAGATTGATAACTCGATGCGAAAGCAAAACATTTATTATGACGATTTAATTACCGGAAATGTTTTAAGAAAAGTAGTGATCACTAAAGTTTCTAAAAACGGATTTCAAGATTATATGAAATCGCAAGGAAAACTGGGTGGACAGAATAAAATACCTAGATTATCAAATAATAGGGATATTGCAGATAATTTGAAGTAAAATCGGCTTTTAAAAAGGTCATCTAACAATTTGTTAAATGGGAATTCATTAAAGTTTTGTATATAATTCCTAATTTCGTTTATCGAAATATTTGTATCTTCTTAAAAAAAATGAAGAAGATTTTTAAAATAAAAAAGCATGAAAGAAACTAAACATATATCAAGATCAAGAGCACAGGAATCTTCTGCGGCGATAGAAAAAATGTACATTACAATGCGCCATTTATTCAACCGTGGTTTTTACAAACCAATGGGAGTTTCTGGTGATAGTTTAAGAGAATCATTATTAGCGTTACGTCCAGAAATTTATGGGAATATTGCAGAAGAAAAAGTAGAATTAAACGGACTTTTATACGTTATTGAGCGTCTTCCAATTGGAATTGAGCAATGCCGTTTTATTAATTTAACTTCAGACGAAGGATATTCTAAATCGCATTTTCAGCCGATTGTTCCTCCAAAAAGAAGAAGAAATTGCTACAGAATAGACGAAGAACAAATGAATGTAGAAATCACACGTGGACGTTCTGACATTTATGATATTCTAACACATTTGACTTTCATTTTTATTGAATCTCATAAAATTAAAAATAGAGTTTTAATCGATGATGGTGGAGAGGTTTCTCGCGATTGGCAGAAACTGGAGCAAGCTGTTATGCAAACTAAAAAGCTAACACAGATTGAGAAAGAAAAAGCCATTTCGCATGTTGCAAATATTTTAGCGAGAACTTTTGAGGAAGTTTTGGATATCTATGATGCTTTTGGTTCAGAAACTGCACCAGATCGTTTCCTGCACGTAATTTATTGGTTAGGAAAATTAGCAATCGAAGAAATTGTTGAAAACAATAAACGTACAATTACTTTTAGTCCAGTTTTACGTGAGCGTCTTGGTCATCATATTCATGGAGAAATCTGGGCAACAAATATTAAAGAAGTTTTAAAAGCAAACGATTTGTTGAAAAGACCAATTCACGTAATTAGTGCCAATATGCATAGTGTAATGAATTCGATCTTTGCAACACCTTTGCTGAAAACAAAATATAAAGGAAAAACAGATTTCTTTATTTATGAAGAATTAAGTAGTTCTGGCTCAAAAGAAATTAGAGCTCAAGTAGAAGATTTGGCTTTAAAAAACGGAATGATTTCGTTGCCAGATTGTTCAGGAACCAATATCGATGTTCAGATTTTTGATACAGCAAAAATTGACTGGTCAAAAACAGCATTTTCACATGCAAATGTAGGCGAAGACAAACCGGTAATCATTGTAATGGATTATGCTTTTGGTGAGCAGGCTTATGAAACTATTGATGAGCTCTTAAAACCATATAAAAAAGAAACTTTACTAAATATAAAATCGGTTTCTATTATGGGTAAAGCAGGAATTCTAGAAGGTGGAAAAGGAGATATCATGATTCCTTCTGCTCATATTAACGAAGGAACGGCCGATAACTATTTCTTCGAAAATGAACTAACAGGTTCTATGTTCGAAGGAAATGACATTGATATTTACGAAGGAGCAATGGTTACTGTTTTAGGAACGTCATTGCAAAACAGAGATTTATTGAAGTTTTTCCACGAATCGACTTGGGGTGTAATCGGTCTAGAAATGGAAGGTTCTTATTACCAAAAAGCGATTCAGTCAGCATCAAAAATTAGAAAAAGCGTTCCGCACGATATAAAAGTTCGTTACGCCTATTATGCATCAGATAATCCTCTTGAAACAGGAAGCACTTTGGCTTCAGGCGGATTGGGAACAACTGGTGTAAAACCTACTTATTTAATTACGATTAAAATTTTAGAGCAGATTTTCAATATAAAATAAATTGTGAATGAGTACAAAAGTACCGCAGGATAATACAGATCAAGAGATTGATTTAGCTGATGTTTCAAAAAAGATTAATGGATTTTTTGAATCTACTAAAAGATCTATTTTCAATGCAATTCAGTTCTTTATTAAGAATTGGAAGATTTCGGCAATTTTAATTATTGTTGGGTTTGGTATTGGTCTTTTTTTAGACAAAACTCAAAAGAAATATGACCATCAGATTATTGTGGCGCCAAATTTTGGAAGCATAGAATATCTATATTCAAAAATTGATTTGATAAGCTCAAAAATCAATGAAGACGATAGCTTATTTTTAAAGAAAAATGTAGGTATTAAAAAACCAAATAAACTGGTTACTATAGAAATTGAACCTGTTGCAGACGTTTATAATTTTATAAATAATAAGCCTGAAAATTTTGAATTAATAAAGTTAATGGCTGATAATGGAGATATAAAAAAGATTATTTCGGATGATATAACTAGTAAGAATTACCGTTTTCATAGTATTTCAATTAGAACTGATGGTTTAATTGATGATAAAGAAATTATAGAGCCTATCTTGAAATATTTAAACGAAGCGGAATATTATAAAAAAATTCAGGAAGCACAACTGGCAAATGTCAAAGCAAAAATGGCACAAAATGAAGTCACTATTGCTCAAATAGATGGGGTCTTAAATGAATTTTCTGCTAACGCAAACTCTCAAAAAAGTGACAAATTAGTTTATTATAATGAAAATAATCAGCTTAATGATGTCATTAGAACAAAAGGAGATTTAGTTAATGAACAAGGAAGCCATAGACTTGAATTAATAGGATACGATAAAATTATCAAAGATATTAGTACAACAATAAATATCGAGAAAAAAGGTATTCTTTATGGACACAAGAAATTGTTATTTCCTTTCTTGTTTATTTTAATTTATATTTCTCTACAATATTTTAAGAATTTTTACAGAAAACAAAAGTCATTAATTGTAGAAAAAACAGTCTAAAAAAAATATAATAGTATTATCGAGGTAAAGCTTTTTTTAAAGTTTAAAAACTAAATTAGCCAAAAATTTCCAAAATGAAAACAAAACTATTTTTTGTAAGTTTAATTTTATTTGTAACGTTTACTTCTTGTAAAAAAGAAGCCAATAAAGATGAGGTTAAACCAGCCGAAGTTGAAGTAAAGAACAACAATTTTCAAGTAACGTTATCAGCAATTGTAAAAGCAGACGATAATTTTCAGTTGTATTATAGCCAGGATGCTTATGAGGTTCCTTATAAAGAAGAAAATTCTGTTTGGACAGCTGTAAAAGCTAACGAGAATCAGCAAGATATTGTTTTTAACTTACCAGAAGATGTAATTCCAAATTACATTAGAATTGATTTTGGAACTAATGAAGCGCAAAAAGAAATTGTTATTAAGAATTTTAGAATGAAATACTATAGCAAAAGTTTTGAAGCTAAAGACTCGCTATTTTTTAACTATTTTATACCAAATGATTGTATAAAAATTCTAGACAAGAAAAATTCAACTATTCAAAACTTCAAAACAAAAGAAGGAAAATATGATCCGTTGTTTTATTCAGAGAAAGCGCTTTATGATCAAATTCAATTAATCGTAAAATAACTTTACTTTATAAATATCTAAGAGCCACAATTTTGTGGCTCTTTTTATCTAGTTTCGTTATAAAAGATTCTGTAACTTTCTATCTATTTTTTAAATCATCTTGAATCTTTGTCGCATTTGTAAACCAATCTTATTATCTTGTTTAGATCAAAATACTTAAAGATATTGCAGAATAACCGAATGAAAAATTTTGTTATTTACGGCATTGGTCAGATTATTAATCTGGTTAGTCCGCTGCTGGTTGTACCATATTTGGTTGCTATTTGCGAAAAAGAAGGATTAGGAAAGATTGCGGTTGGTTTTTCGTTTGCTTTAATATTAAATGTTTTAGTTGATTATGGTTCTTACATTAACGGAACTAAAGAAATATCAATTAACAGAAACAATCCTGAAATTATAAAAAAGAAAATAGTTTCTATTTATGTAATGAAATTGTTTTTGACTGTAATTTTACTATTTGCAGCTCTTTTACTTATTTATTTTGTCCCATTTTTTAATAAGGAACAAGCCGTTTTCTTTTTTAGTTTTTTGTATGTAATAGGTCAATTAATAAATCCCACTTGGATTTTTCAGGGTTTAGAAAATTACAAATGGATCTCTTTCATTAATATTATTTCTAAAATAATCTATGTGGCTGGCATTTTTATTTTTATCCATAAAAAGGATGATTATATTTATGCCAATGCTTATTTGGGATTAGGATTGATAATTTCAAGTTTGATAGGATTGGCTAGTCTTATAAAAAAATACAATTTAAGGTTCTACAACAATGTTACTAAAGACGCTTTACAGTTGTTAAAAGAGGAATTCTCTCTAACATTTTCACAATTGTTTCTTTCGTTTTATCAATATCTGCCCATAATGATAATTAGTTATGTGGGCGGAAATGGCATGGCAGGACAATATAGAATTATAGAACAGATTATAATGACTTTTAGAACATATCTGCAAATGTTTTTTAATTTTATATATGCCGATGTTTGTTTGCAGATACACTTGAATTTAAAAAAAGGTATTTATAATTGGCTGAAATATAATGGCTTAAATTATCTATTTGTTCTATCATTAGTATTTATTGCATTTGTTTTAACAGAGCAGATTTTGTTATATTTCAATATTCCTTCAAATGAATTAGAATCAATGGCATTCTTTTTTAGGTTAGGTTTAATTATACCCATATTTATGGCAATTTCTTTTGCTTTAAAACAATTGCTTTTTGCATTAGACAGAAATAGGGTATATATACATATTACAATTGGTTCTTCTGTTTTTAGTTTACTTGTATTTTTTCTATTAGTAAAAAACATCGGATTGCAAGGTGCTTTTATTGCTACAATTATTATCGAAATACTGGTGATAATTGCCTATTGTTTAGTTTTAAAACCAATGATTAAATTGAATAAGTAATAATGAATATCACAATTTATAAAAATTTTCCCTATCAGATTTTATTTTTGCTTTGCATTGTGGTTTCTTTGTTTGCCAATTATGAACTTACTTTTGCTGTTTGGTCTTTAACGTTATTGATAACAATTAAAAGAAAATACTCTTTTACGATAATTCAGTACAATGCCATTTTTTTGTCCATACTTTTAATTGCAATTGTTTCTACTTTTTTCAATAAAACAACCGCTTTTTTATTTATAAGAGATTTTACGTATTTGGTTAAACCTATTTTAGGATTATTAGTAGGATATCAACTCTGCAGATTTAGTAGCAAACTAGCTTTAAAAGTATTGGTTTATACCGGATTAGCAATTTCTATTATACACTTAATAATGTTACTTTTTGCAGTAATAGAATTTAGAACTTTAAGTGTAAATCTTTTAAGAGATCGTGGAGGGTATTTTAGTGATTATGAGATTTATATACTAATTATTCTCATTTTCTATAAAGACTTTAAACTAGAAATTTCAAAGAATCAAAGATTATTTTTAATAGCAACAATAGGCTTGTCAAGTTTTTTATATTTGGCACGTACAAATTTAATTCAGTTTGTGATTTTATATGTTGGTTTAAAAGGATATTTAACCTTTAATAAAAGATCTTTAAAAGTAATTTTATCCATTGTACTGGCTGCGATTATCGGCTATGCAGCCATTGTTTATATTAATCCGAAAAGGGAAGGAAGAGGAATCCAAGCCTTTTTATATAAAATAAAAATCGCTCCAAAAGAAGCTTTTAAAACTCGAATCGACAAGGATGATTGGAAAGATTTTAATGACAATTATAGATCATTTGAGAATATAATTGCTGTAAACCAAGTTTCGGCAAACGGAAATAGAGCAATACTTTTTGGAGAAGGTTTAGGATCTACATTAAATCTCGGAAGAAAAGTATGGACCAATGATCACGAATATGTTCAGTATATTCCAATTGTACACAACGGATATATGACAGTGTTTTTAAAATCGGGAATATTAGGCGTTTTATTTCTATTGACTTTTTTAGTTGTTTTGTTCCGACAAAAAAAATCGGATATTGACAATGTGCAAACAATAAATTATTTATTAATAGGATCAAGCGTTTTTTTGATAGTATCAAACTGGGTATTTTTAGGATTGTACTTAAAACTTGACAATAAATCGATAATAATTGGATTCTTGGTTGCTCTTAGAGAAGTAATGATTAGAGAGCATAATAGTCAAAAAAGAATAAAAAATGAGTATTAAAAACACAACTAGCATTTTTGTTGACTGCCATGTTTTTGATAGTGGTTTTCAAGGAACTAGAACATATATACAAGGTTTATATTCTGAATTAATTACAAAACAAGATCTTCATTTTTTTCTAGTCTCTTCCCATCCCGATAATTTGGCGACTGTTTTTGGTAATCATTCAAATGTTACTTATTTGAAGTATAAATATCAAAACAAATATTTGAGATTACTTATTGATGTTCCGCAGATTATCAAAAAGTATAAAATAGATTTTGCCCATTTTCAATATACTGTTTCGCCATTTAAAAGATGTAAATACATAGTGACAACACACGATATATTGTTTATCGATTTTCCAGAATATTTCTCTTTCTTTAGTAAAACGATCAACACGTTTTTATATAAACAAAGTGCTAAATGGTCAGAAATCAGATTAACAGTTTCAGAGTATTCCAAAGAAAAAATCCGACAGCATTTTGTAATGTCAAATTATGAGATTACTCCAAATGCAATTGATGAAATCTTTTTTGAAGCATATGATAAAGAATCAATTAAGGCTGAAGTCGCAAAAATTTTTTCATTAAAAAAGTATATTATTTATGTAAGCCGATGGGAGCCAAGAAAAAATCATCAAATGGTTTTAAAAGCTTTTTTAAATCTGGAATTATATAAAGAATACGAACTTCTTTTTTTAGGAAATGATACTTTAGAGAATCCTCAATTTACTGAAGTATTTAACAAACTCGATTCTGAAATAAAAAAGAAGATCATAACTTTAAAAAACATTGATTTTAAGACCATGTTATTATTGTTAAGAGGAGCAAATGCAGCTGTTTATCCTTCTATAGCAGAAGGT